>CACZTF010000265.1 GCA_902784025.1 uncultured Lachnospiraceae bacterium | reverse complement strand
GTTGTGAGATTATAGTCTTCGCGTCTGGCCTCATTAGGTGTTATGGTCGCACACTTTACACCTACGTGATGAAGCTTTATGGCTTCTGCTGCCATAGTAGTAACCTCATCGTTTGTTTCCACGCGATGCTCCAGACCCAGATCATAATATTCTGTTTGCAGATCAACATATGGTAAAATGAGTTTTTCCTTGATAAGCCCCCATAGTATCCTTGTCATTTCGTCACCGTCCATCTCAACGATGGGGTTTTTCATTATTATCTTATCCATTCTCTCCTCCCTTATGATCTTTATTTAAAATATTTTACTCCGCTTTCAAATATTTTCATATCCTGTTCACCGTAAACATTGATACCCACACCCTTGCCTATGCGTTCAGGATGAGCCATCTTTCCATATATACGTCCGTCTTTACTGGTTATGCCTTCAATAGCCATATAAGAACCGTTTATATTATACTTCTCATCCATATATACGTTTCCGTCAGGTGCACAGTACCTTGTAGCCACCTGTCCGTTCTTAAACAGTTCATTTATGACTTTTGTCGGTGCCGCAAACCGTCCCTCACCATGTGATACCGGAGTGGTATATACTCCTCCGGCTTTTGCACCTGCAAGCCATGGACTAAGATCAGAAGTAACCTTTACATTCACATATTTTGAAACATGTCTTCCTATGGAGTTCGTAGTAAGCGTAGGGGAATCCTTTGTAAGCTTGCATATCTCACCGTCCGGAAGGAGTCCCAGCTTAACCAGAGCCTGGAATCCGTTGCATATACCAAGGATCAGACCATCCCTCTTATCCAAAAGCTTCGCAACTGACTCGGAAAGCTTTTCGTTTCTGAAAACAGAAGCTGCAAATTTAGCTGCTCCGTCGGGTTCGTCGCCGGCTGAAAAACCTCCGGCAAACGCGAGTATATTCGCTTTATCAACAGCCTTTTTAAATGCAGTAACTGACTCTCTGACGGCATCCGGCGTAAGATTTCTGAAAACCTCGGTTATAACATTAGCTCCTGCTTTTTCAAAAGCTGCTGCAGTATCATATTCGCAGTTCGTACCCGGGAATACAGGAATGAACACTGTAGGCTTAGACTTCTTAGCACTGCATACATGCACGCTGTCAGCTTTAAACACAGCCTTGTTTATCTTCTTTCCTGATGTGTCATTTTCTTCAGTTACAGTAGGATATACACTTTCAAGAGGCTTCTCCCATGCTTCCCTGATCTTCTCAAGGGGCAGCTTACTTCCCTTCAGCTTAAATACAGGATCCTCCGTAGTAACACCTATTATCTTCTTATCCATGTTTATCCTGCCGAAATGATAACTCATCTTATCCGCAGGTATTTCGACTATAAGCGAACCGTATGTGGGATCAAAAAGGTCTCTCATGGTAATATGCTCGTCAAACTGTATACCCACATTACTGCCCATCGCCATTTTTGTAAGAGCGTTTACAAGTCCTGTATTATCAAGGGCATAAGCAGCTGTAACTACCCCATCCCTTATACATCTGTGTATATCACTGTAAGTCATCAAAAGCTGCTCGTAAATAGGAAGCTCGTTCACATCCTTATGAGCCTCAAACTTACAGATATAACTGCCCACGTTCTTTATCTCCGGAGTTATGATCTCAGATTCGTCCGCTGTACAAAGAGCAAATGAAATGAGTGTGGGCGGTACATTAAGATCCTCAAAACTTCCGGACATACTGTCTTTTCCGCCTATAGCAGGCATACCGAAGCTTATCTGTGCCTGGTGTGCTCCTATAAGAGCTGCAGCTGCGTCTCCCCATTTTTTCGGATCATTACCGGGCTTACCGAAATATTCCTGGAATGAAAATCTTATCTTCTCACAATCCCCGCCGGAAGCAACGATCTTGGCAACGGAATCTACGATAGCCCATGAAGCGCCGTGAAAAGGTGACCAGCTTGACAGATACGGATCGAAACCGTAACTCATCATAGTAACGGTACTGCACTCACCCTTATCAACAGGAAGCTTATGTATCATGGTCTGAACTTCACTGTCTCCATATTCACCACCATAAGGAGATATCACGCTTCCTGCACCTATCGTGGAATCAAATCTTTCAACAAGACCTCTCTGTGAGCAGCTGTTCAGATCGGATATCCTTTCCAGCCAGGCCTTTTTCCAATCATTTATCTCAGGTGTCACAAGAAGAGATTCTTTATCATCAGGGATCTCTATCTCTACATCTTGTATCTGATGAACCCCGTTAGTAGAAAGAAATGCTCTCGAAATATCTGCAACAACCTCGCCTTCCCATTTCATGACAAGACGTTTTTCCCTGGTAACCTCAGCAATGACTGTTGCTTCCAAGTTTTCTTCGTCAGCGTATTTTATAAACTTTTCTGCATTTTCCGGAGAGAGTACAACGGCCATTCTTTCCTGAGATTCTGAAATGGCTGTTTCGGTCGCATTAAGCCCTTCATATTTTTTTGTTACTTTGTCAAGATCTATTTCCAGACCGTCTGCGAGCTCACCAACGGCAACTGCTACTCCGCCGGCGCCAAAATCATTACATTTCTTAATGATCTTTGTTACTTCGGGACGTTTGAAGAGCCTCTGCATTTTTCTTTCTTCAGGGGGATTACCCTTTTGAACCTCTGCAGAGCACTCATCTACCGATTTTTTTGTATGGGCTTTAGATGATCCTGTGGCACCGCCAATGCCGTCACGTCCTGTTCTTCCGCCCAAAAGTACTACTACATCACCGGGAGCCGGTGTTTCACGGAGTACGTTTTCTTTCTTTGCCGCACCTACAACTGCACCAACCTCCATATGTTTTGCAGCATATCCGGGATGATAGATCTCTTTAACATATCCGGTAGCAAGACCCACCTGGTTTCCGTAGGAGCTGTATCCTCTTGCTGCCTCCGTACATATTTTTTTCTGCGGCAGCTTTCCTTTTATGGTTTTGGACCGGGAAACCGTGGGATCGGATGCACCGGTTATCCTCATCGCCTGATATACATATGATCTTCCTGAAAGAGGATCTCTTATCGCACCGCCAAGACATGTTGCAGCGCCGCCGAAGGGCTCTATCTCCGTAGGATGATTATGGGTTTCATTTTTAAAACTGATAAGCCACTCTTCTTCTTTTCCGTCTACAGTAACCGGTACTACTATACTGCAGGCATTCACCTCTTCCGTTTCCTCTTTATTCTTAAGCTGCCCTGTCATGAGCATCTTTTTCATGGCAAGCGTGGCCATATCCATCAGGCAGATATACTTATCCTTCTTCTCGCCGTATATTTTTTTGTGATCACGCAAATACTGCCTGAGGGAATCATCAAACTCTGACCTGTAGCTGCCATTACCGATCTTTATATTTTTAAGTTCTGTTAAAAATGTGGAATGTCTGCAATGATCAGACCAGTAAGTATCAAATATTTTGATCTCAGTAAATGAAGGATCTCTTTTCTCTTCTCTCTTATAATGCTTGTAAATATAATCAAAATCATCAAATGACATAGCAAGGTCGAGCTCATCATACAGCTTCTTCAGACCCTTTTTGTCAAGATTGATAAATCCGTCCAGTACTTTGGTCTCCTCCGGCATACTATAAGAAACAGCAAGTGTATCCGGTATTTCCTCACCTGCTTCTCTCTGATCTACCGGGTTGATAAGATAATCTTTTATCTTTTCAACATCATTTTTAGTAAGTTTACCTTCAATGACGTAAGTTGTTGCGCTTTTAACCTCAGGAATGGTTTTTGTCTTTTTATCAGCGAGCAGTTCTATACACTGTTTTGCCGAGTCAGCTCTCTGATCAAACTGTCCCGGAAGATACTCTACAGAAATAACGGTATCATCCTTACCCGCTTTAAACTTATCAAGATATACCTCATCAACAGGTACATCTGAAAAAACATTTTCCAGGGATAATCTGAACATCTCATCAGTTATGTTTTCTACATCATATCTGACGAGAAGACGTACATTTTTTACCCCCTTTATTCCCAGAAAGCCTTTAAGCTCTCCTAATAAATCTTTCGCCCCTGTATCAAAGGGCTCCTTTTTTTCTACGTATACGCGTCTGACATTTCCCATAAGAGTTTCTCCTTTGTTTTTAAGCATAATCGTCTTATATTTTACCACAAAAAAAAGAGATTGTATTTATTTTTTTACAATCTCTTCACAATTCTTTTTGTTTAAATTTATATACATATCAATCTATTTGTGATATTTTAAAGTCATGTGATAATTCGCTTATTTTAAAAATGTAAAAACCATCGAAAAGGAGGCTGTTATGGCAAGTTACGAGGTACATATAACGTATACCCCCGAGTCCGGTAAGGGTAACAAAAAAGGAGAAGAAGTTGTTGTCTGTGAAGACATGATGTCAGCTACTACTCTCCGTCTGGACAAACAAGAGGATCCTGAAGTTAAGTCCGTTGTAGTCCGTCCATGTGAAAAAAACGATTTTCCGTTTGATGACCCTGACATTTTTAACTGATCAGCCGGAGCAGTTTATATTTTGACCATTCAGAGAACCCCCACATTAAAGACCATCACCTTTATGGAGTCCGGGTTCTTTTTTATTCTTTGTTTGGAGGCAGCATCCAGCCGTTTTTTATGCACCTTCTTATATCCCAGCTTTCTTTCCAGAAACCGTCAAGAGGTTCGTCCACATCGTTACCGAACTTATAACTCCAATATATATCTCCCTTTGTAACACTCCAGGCATCCAGCTGTAATTCAGCTACTTCTCTGTAGCGTCTCTTCCTTTCCGTATTTATCTGTGTCTCGCTCATTCCTTTTGCTCCGTTATAGTCATTTGCATAACCGTTGCTTATGCACCATTCTCCGACTATCACATTAACTTGTGAGCTGACCAGTCTCAGCCTTTGCTTCTGAAGAAAGATAAACGCTTTGTACGAACGCAGGTGATGGATCTTAACATAGCTTTCCATATGAAAAATATAAATGTGCGCATCCAGATAAACATTTTTCAGCTTATTCTTTCTAATAAAGTCTATCCACGATTCCATCCTGTATCCGTCATGAAATATTATCGCTTTATCTTCGGACAGATATTTACGCATGACCTCATAAGCTTTTTTATAAAATGAACGTAAAAACACAAGAGGTACGAATCCGGACCCCTTAGCTTCTTCTTTGTCTGCAGCCTGCCTTGTGGATGGCGACGCCAGAAAAACAGGAAGGCTTATGGGCTCATTCAGGACCTCTATACCAAATAAAGCCTCTTCAAAGGCATATCTTTTAGAAAGCCGGCTGAGTACCTTTAAAACAAATTTTACTTCTTCCGGATCTTTATGCCATTTGCATACTCCGACAATACCGCCGTTATCATATCCGTTTTGATTCCCCGGAGAAGTATGAAGATCTATCATCACTTTTAAACCGTGTTTTTTAGCCCACTTAAATGCCTTGTCCAGATATTCTATACATCCGATAAACGGGGGGCGGTCACCAAAAATAAAATACGGAACCGGTATCCTCACAAGATTAAAACCCTGAGCCTTAATATATTCAAAATCAGATTCCGTAATAAATGTATCCCTGTGCTCTTTCATGCGCGCAGCCAGCTCATCAGCCTGCAGGCTTCTGTTTAACCATGTTTCATCCTCTGCATCAGTTCCCTCAAAAAGCTGTGGTTTCATCCACTTCTCAAGCACAAGCCAGTTACCCAGATTTATCCCTTTTATCTTCATACTGTACTCCTTTAAAAGATCAATGGTATATAATGATCATCCTGTCTGTTATAAAGCTTATTTTACTATGTAAGCTGCAGTACTTGCAATAGAAATAAAACACTTCTCTTACGACTGTGCATATAGTTATGTTTTGACTTAATGCCCATATAAAAAATCCTGCAGATATGCAAGCATGATATCTGCAGGACTTTTGAAAAGCCACAAAGAATGATCACTCAGACTTTGTTGTCTCTTCAGTTGTACTTTCAGAAGCGCTTTCTGTTGTAGCTTCAGATTCAGTAGTTGTTTCTGCTGTTGTTGTCTCAGTTGTTGTTGCTTCAGTTGTTGTTTCTGAAGTAGTCTCTTCAACAGTAGTTGTTGTAGCTGTTGTTGTTGCTGTATTGTCAGAACCTGAACATCCTGCGATAGTTACAGCAGCTGCTACAGCAGCACCAAATGCAAAAACAATGCTTCTCTTCTTCATAGTCGTTCTCCTTTCAACTGTACAGTTGCGCATTTAATGTAAATATTGTCCACCCTCTTACGGTATTCTAACATGAATGATCCGGTTATACAAGACTAACAGCAAATATCAATACGAAAGATTTTTAAATAATTCATAAATATCATTTACTGCTTTTTTCATGTTTGCTCCGAAAAAACGGTCTTCATCTGTAATTTTTTCATTAAGCCCGCTGACAGCAGATAATATCGCTTTTTCATCATATGAACAGCCCTTGAGGGCATTTCCCAATAGATTCGGGAACTGTGTATCCATACAGTCAGATAATACCTTTGCATTTGATATCGTTCCGTCTTTAATACTGAGCAATATCTCAATAATCCCCCATTCAAATTTCTTTTTGATCTTATGATCAAAAGAAACATCTGCACCAAAGATAAAATCCGGCGATAAAAACTTTTTTTCTGATGCCTTCAGGCAGTCCTTATCTATAGATTCGCCGGATATTGCCGCTGCTTCCATCCCGTAAATTTCCGAAAAAGAATCTTTCAGACTTTTACATAGTGTATCTTTATCTATTCCGGTGCTGATATCTGCCAGATTGATCACCCGCGACTTTACAGAACTCACTCCTTTTGCGGCAAGCTTTTCTCTGTCAGGAGTCAGATACCTCATCATTTTCGACATATCCGCATTGATAAGTATAGTCCCGTGATGATAGCAGTGATCTCCGGTTTTATAAAATGCATGGCCTGAAAACTTTCTTCCCATTACGGTCAGATCATTCCGTCCCGACAGTTCAGCTCCTATCCCCAGTCTTTTTACTGCATTCAATATGACCTTACTTTGCAGGAAAGGATCAAAATCCCTTCGCCTTACACAAAAAGTAAAATTAAGATTTCCGTGATCATGATAGACTGCACCTCCCCCCGAAAGTCTTCTTACAGGATATATACCGTCTTTCTTTAATGAGTTTGTATCACACTCAACATAAATGTTCTGGTTTCTTCCGATTATGACACTGGGGTCGTTCTGCCACAAAAATAAAACACATTCCCCGCTTTTTACATGAAGGGTAAAATACTCTTCCATGGCAAGATTATAATAGGGGTATGTGTTTTGGGTTTCGTGTATAAATATATTATCGATCATACGGGTTGTTTATCTGTACTGTTCAGAATTAAAATCAAATGCCAGAAGATCCATCCAGTCATTGGTCTCGGGATCAAATCTGTATACCAGTGTACCGTCTTTTGACACTGCATAAAAACGCTCTTTTATAAATTTACCATCTGTATTGCGTCCGAAATCCAGTGTGTAGAATTCAAGATCATCAATATAGATACGATTAAATGAATCGTCACTAAGCTTTGCACCGCTTGCCAGAAGATCATTCAGGTTCGGTTCACGGAACAGCACGGTATCAAGCAGATATTTTTTATCCAGTCCCTTGGACGCATATGAATCCGTACTGAAATTATAAGCAGTAAAATCCCTGTAAACGATATCAGTTACACTACCGGTCGTTATATCAGGAGTAAACCTGCCTATATTACCTAAACTGTCGGCAATAACTATCTCCATGGAGTCATTTAACTCATCCTTTGTACATACGATTATGGGATTCCCTTTATCTGATGTATATATTGTTTTGCCATTATCAGATTCTGCAAATGTATTAACAACCACTGAGGCTTTATCATCCGTGGGGACAAATACAAATACATCGTTTCCGCCGTCACTGATAACATTCCTCAAATCCATGTCTTTTATGAACGTAAATCTTTTAGCTGTATCAGAGTTATCGATCAGATCTTTAACTGAATCGCCTTCTTTCAGTGAACCGATATATGCAAAACCACATATTGTTCCTTCCGTTGCTTTCAGCTGCTCTCTTAAAAAACCAAGACCGTTTTCAGCACTTTTATCAGTTACGGGATCTGCGCCGTCCCCGTAAACATCAGCAGCAGCCTCTGCACTCTCAGTTGTTTCTCCGGCATTTTCTACAGACTCTGTACTTGCTGCCTCATCATCTGACTGTACAGGTTCTATCTTTTCTTCTTTTTCGTCTGCTTCCTGACTGACATTCGTCTCATCTTTTTTTTCTTCACTACCATCTGTATTACCACATGCTGTCAGGATGCCTGCTGCAGCAATACCGGCTCCTAAAGTTATAAAAAGTTTTTTTACATTATTAAACTTCATTGTTTTCCTCCAAACACGCCCGTTTCAATACTAATGAATTATTATACATTATAAATAAAAAAAACACAAACTGTTCATATTTCCTGTCTTAGCAGTAACATATCATGCCAGTCTCAGTTTTATCTTTAAGAACAATCTCCTGACCGGATAGGTAAAGTTAATGAATCTGACATATCTTAAGTAGCTTTTATCTGATACGGTTATCGTCTTTTTCCCATCCCTCACTACTGCGGTCAAAACACCGATGATCATTTTATCATCAACAAACTCGGGGTCTATACAATTATCTCCTAAGATCAAAAATCCCCCTTCTTTTTTTCTGAATATCCTGTGGAGTACCAGATCACCGGAAGGTCTTTCAAACAATACAGCCATCCCCGGTTTTAAAACCGTATCATTCCTGCGTTTTTCGATTACCATCAGATCTCTTCCCTCGCGAAGAAGGGGGCGCATACTGACCCCTTTATTCGTGAACATAACATTTCCGGAACGTAAAAGCTCATCTTTAAGGGATATTGCCACAAAAAACTCCTTCATAAGCTGCAAGTGCAGCATCATCACTCATATCGCATACAATTTTTTTAATGGAAACATTGGATATTATCTTATCTATCAGTGTCATTGTATGTCCCTGCATTGCAGGATCTTTACTTTTATAGGACTGGGATACCATGATCTTCCATTTTTCGTCATAAGTCAGATCCAGCACGACATTTTTCCCTTTCCTGACGATACAACTATCAGCATCACTATCATAAAACGCCCCATCTCCGGCACGTTCTATCTTGTAAATGGTATTAAGAGGTGCATTTACAGGACTATTCAGGCCCTTTTTACCTGACCAGGGAGTACCGCACACATAAATACCGTCATCAGTTATTTTTATCAATGGTTTGTCATCGTTTATCAGTTTTACCCTGTCTTTAAAACAATTCTTCCAAATAACCGAATGAGTAGATTTTCCGGTCCCGCTTTCTGCCACGAACATTACGCCCTTACCGTCTATAGACAATGAAGAACCATGCATCAGCAGTATATCCCTTTTTAACATTTCTTCAGAGATTTTTCTGTAACAGGCTAAAACTTCAAGATAAGAATCGGGGTAATCCTCAGGGATACGCCCGCCTTTGGACCCCTTACTATTATCTTCCCTTTCCCTTTCGTATGTTATATCATCGCGTGATATCTTTACCGTAAAATCAGCAGGTTTTTCTGTTATATAATCCGCACAGAATTCGTGTATACAATCAAAATTGGAACAGATCTCTACCACGTTATCTGCTATCAAAATATTAAAGCGGGTGTCCGACATGCTTTACCTCCGGAGATAAGTATAAAAAAAGGCTGCCTGCACAGGCAACCCAAAAAAATAAATATCTTAGAACATCAGGGATTATATTCATAATCCTTATCACACTCTCCGGGCTCATTACATGCACAATCATAACAATCACTTCTTGTAATGATATCACTCTCATCAATCTCAAGCACATTCATTTCCATCTCTACATACTCTTTCTTCTGCATATCGCACCTCTTGAAAATTAAATTTTTTTAAAGAATTTATTAACAAAATATATAAATCTAATATATATCAGTTGTAGCCTTCTGTCAAGTATGACAAAGGGTACGTTTTGCTTTTGCTGTACCTGTACAGCCTTTATTTCAAACAGTTTTTTTGTTATAATGAAACGAGTGAAAATGAGCCCTGACTCATTTTCCGGTCATATAAAAAGATCATAGTAAAAGGAATCACGATGAACGATTATTATACAAAAAAGAAAGTACCTAAGGATAATCCTGTTGCAGAAACCCTGGCCAAATGGTCACTGATAATAGGTATCATATCTTTGCCCACTGTTATAATACCTACTATCGGTATTATCATGGGTGCCATATCATGTACACTTGCCGTCCTTTCTTTTTATAACGGAGACGGTTACCGTGCACTAAAAGCAAAGATCGGTATTATCCTTGGGATCATAACTTTGATGATATCATTTTTTCTTTCCTACGCCATAGTTTATACCATGAATCATTTATCAGAATACCGGGAATTATTAAAAACAATGAACTGACTTACTGTTTCTTTTGATCACTGTTAAAGAACTTCTTGTATATAGCTCTGATGGCATCCTCAAAATATTTATCATCTATACCGATGATTATGCTTAACTCGCTCGACCCCTGGTCGAGCATTTTTATACTGATCCCGGCTTCCGCAAGTGCAGTGAAAACCCGGCTTGCTATTCCGATACCGTTTTTCATCCCTCTTCCCACTACAGCTATAAGAGAAAGATTTGCCTCCAGTTCTATAGTATCGGGATTTACTGCCTGGTGAAGCTGTGCTATAACCTGATGCTCTTTTGAAATAAAATCTTCCATGCTCACAAATACCGTCATAGTATCTATACCGGACGGCATGTGTTCAAATGAGAGACCGTTTTTCTCAAACACCTCCAGAACTTTTCTTCCAAATCCGATCTCGGAATTCATCATATCCTTATCTATACTTACCGCAGCAAAGCCCTTCCTGCCGGCTATACCGGTAAGTGTATGTTCAGGAACATGAAGCGTACTTTCAACGATAAGGGTGCCGTCAGCATCCGGATCATTTGTATTTCTGATATTTATGGGAATGCCTTCTTTTCGCACGGGAAAGATCGCAGACTCATGGAGTACTGAAGCGCCCATATATGAAAGCTCTCTGAGTTCTTTGTAAGTAATGATATCTATCGTTTTTGCACCATCAACGATCCTTGGATCTGCAGCCTTAAAACCTGACACATCCGTCCAGTTTTCATATACGTCAGCATGGATCGCGCGTGCCAGTATAGAACCCGTAATATCCGAACCGCCCCTTGAAAAGGTCTTTATGGAACCGTCAGGCATTGCACCGTAAAATCCGGGTATAACTGCATTGTCTATATCCTTAAGTGTTTTAGAAAGCTTAGTATTCGTTTCGTCATCAAGAAACGCCCCGTGCTTGTCAAACTTTATCACGGATGCGGCATCCAAAAACTCATATCCGAGATATGCCGCCAGAATGATGCCGTTCAGATATTCTCCCCTTGAAGCTGCATAGTCAGCATCCGTTACGGATAACATTTTATTTTTTATTGTTTTAAACTCTTCTTCAAGCGACAGATCCAGATCAAGTTCTTCTATAATGGCATTGTAGCGCTCTTTAATGATATCCAGTGTTTCTGTAAAATCATTTCCTACTTTAGCTTCACCATAGCACTTGTACAACAGATCAGTAACTTTTATATCTTCCGGAAATCTTTTTCCCGGCGCCGACGGAACCACATACTTTCTGTCAGGATCCGACTTGATTATTTCATAGACTTTTTTGAACTGGGACGCATCCGCAAGGGAACTGCCCCCGAATTTTACAGCTTTGATCATTTTTTTATTCCTCTGTTTTTTTAATGGGCGGTCAAATTATCCTGTAACAAGAGATCATATCTACCTTTTTTGCCCTTTCATTGAACTCCTGTTGTGTCATCTCGTCTGTTATTATAGCAAACTCATCCTCGTATTCTTCAAATGAGATCGTTCTGACAGCCTCAAATGCCGAATCATCATTATTTTCATTTTCCCTGATCCTGACCAGATACTTGTACATCACTTCACCCGCATCCTCAGGTATCATCTCTTCTTCACTCCAAAGCACAGGATATTCATCCTTTCCCTTGTGCTTAATGGCATCAACTATATCAGATACGACTGCGCTTGCCGTAGGAAAACGCCCGGCTCCCGCGCCTGTAAATGCAACATCCTCTACTGCATTGCCATGAACTGAAACTGCGTTAATAACACCATCAATGCCATACAGAGGATGTTTGTTATCTATCAGGAACGGAGCAGTTATCGCCGATATCTTTCCGTCATTGTAAGTACATTTTGCAAGGAGTTTGATCTTCATCCCGAGCTTTTTTGCATATTCAATATCCTCATGACATACGGAATCTATTCCCTCTGTAAGGATTTTTTCATAGGAAACAAATCTCCCTGAAACTATAGATGCAAGAATGGCGATCTTTCTGCAGGAATCATATCCTTTTATATCATTTTCAGGATCTCTTTCTGCAAAACCGTGCTCCTGGGCTTTTTTCAAGGCTACTTCAAAATCCTTTCCGTCACGCTCCATTTTTGTCAATATATAATTACATGTTCCGTTCAATATACCGGTAATGCTTTCTATCCTGTCTGCTGTAAGAGCATTATTGAGTGATCTGATGATCGGTATGCCACCGCCCACAGCGGCTTCAAAAAGAAAATATACACCCTTTTCTTTTGCGATCTTAAGTAATTCAGCCCCTTTAGCAGCAACAAGATTTTTATTTGAAGTACATACATGTTTACCGCTTTCAAGCGCTCTCTTTACAAAGGTGAAAGCAGGTTCTACTCCCCCCATGGTCTCGACAACAAGCTCGACATCATCATCAGCAAGCAGGATCTCAACATCATGTATTATCTTTTCCTGAACAGGATCATCAGGAAAGTCCTTCAGATCAAGTACATATTTAACATTAATAACCTCGCCGGCATTTTTTTTAATGATATCAGCGTTCCGTTCTACAACTTCTACCACGCCTGCACCGACGATACCATATCCCATAACTGCTATATCTGCCATTTTCTACTCCTTTTCAAAACCATCTTACTGAATAATTTAATCTAAGGCGTTCTTTTACCTCACCAATACGTTCCGAAACCTTTTCCGGCGGAAGAAACTCCAGCTTTTCCAACACCCTTAATAACAATTCCTCTTCTCTTATAAGATAACTTTTCAGCGCTTCATCTCTTTTTTTTATCAGTCCGTCACCATATGCGTGAACTGAAGCGGATGCCTTTCTTTCGATTCCGTCATAAGTACATTTCCATAATATATAATAAGCTGCCTTTTCATGCAATAGATATTCTTCTTCAATTTTAAATCCTTTTTCGAATAAAAACCGTGAAAGGCTTTCCCTGTCTGTGTGCGGCGATAATACACAATCAGTACCAACTGGCATCTTCCCTTCATTTAAAGCTCTGTCAAGTATTTTTTTTATGGCAAATCCGCCCATTCCGCAGATTATGATGGAATCTGCCTCTCCGGGAGCCAGCGCATCCAGACCATCCGAAATACGAAAATCTATCTTATGTAAAACTCCCATTTCTTTCGCATTCTGTCTGGCTTTTTCGAGAGGCTTTTTTCTCATATCACAGGCTATAACCTCTTCCGCCATTTTATTTTTGACCATATATATGGGAAGATAACCATGATCAGTTCCGATATCTGCCACGGTTTTATTCTTACTTACCAGACCGGCTATTTTTGTCAGTCTGTCGGATATAACAAGATCAATCAAGATAATCCTGCAGCTTTTTCTTTCTGCTTGGCTGACGGAGCTTTCTGATCGCCTTTGCCTCTATCTGCCTGATCCTTTCCCTGGTAACCTGAAATTCCTTTCCTACCTCCTCAAGCGTTCTGGCTCTTCCGTCATCAAGTCCGAAACGAAGTCTCAAAACTTTCTGTTCCCTGTCGGTAAGCGTCGCAAGCTCTTCATCGATCTGTTCTTTCAAAAGCGCTCTTGCGGCCGCTTCCGCAGGCTGTTCAATATCTTCATCCTGGATAAAATCACCAAGATGTGAATCCTCTTCTTCTCCGATGGGAGTTTCCAATGACACAGGATCCTGTGATATCTTTTGTATTTCTCTCACACGCTCTACGGGTAGATCCATTGCCTCGGCGATCTCTTCTGCTTTTGGTTCTCTTCCCAGTTCCTGTAAAAGCTGTCTTGAGATCCTTATCTGTTTGTTAATAGTCTCTACCATATGTACCGGTATCCTGATGGTTCTTGCCTGGTCGGCGATGGCTCTGGTAATAGCCTGCCTTATCCACCAGGTCGCATAGGTAGAGAATTTATATCCTTTACGGTAATCAAATTTCTCAACAGCTTTAATGAGTCCGAGATTTCCCTCCTGGATCAGATCCAGGAACTGCATTCCCCTGCCCACATATCTCTTCGCGATGCTGACGACCAGACGGAGATTCGCTTCCGCGAGGCGCTTCTTTGCCTGGTTCGCCTCAGCCTCTGTCCCTTCAATGATCCTCTTTGCAAGCTCCTGCTCCATTTCCACCGTGAGAAGCTGGATCTTTCCGATCTCCTTCAGATACATCCTGACGGGATCGTCAATTGCGATGCCCTCCGGAATGGTCAGCTGTTCCAGATCCTCTTCTGTCTCCTCTTCCTCCAGATCGTCGTCCTTCATAAAGAACTCCGGCGCGGAATCGTCGTTTTCATCCGTATTCAGGACGTCGATCTTGTGGGAGTCAAGAAACTCGTAGACGTAATCCAGCTGTTCCGGTGAAAGCTGATCCTCTTTGAAGAAATTCATCAGTTCTTCCCCGGAAATAACACCTTTTTTACCGGCGGCTTCTTTTGCAAGAAGAAGCAGCTTTTCATCAAGAGTCAAAGTTTCAGAATTCTTTTCAGTCATGTGAATCCCCCCTGATATCGATTTTCAT
>CACZTF010000264.1 GCA_902784025.1 uncultured Lachnospiraceae bacterium | reverse complement strand
TTTTTTTGTTCGCGGATTTCTCTTTTTGTCTTCCTCCTCCTGAATCCTTTGGGCTTCAAGTCTCTCACTCTGTGTAGGACGGGGTTTCATACCGCTGTTTCTGGCAAACGGATTCCTGACATTATCCTGTCTTCCGGGACCTCTTTGATTATTTCTGTCCTGCTTATCCCTGTTCCGGTCCCGTCCTCGTGAATCATTCTTGTTTTTCGCAGAATTTTGAGGAATAAATATCTGAGTTATCTTATGACTCTTTTCCTTATTTCTGTCCGCTTTATCATCCTTGATCTTTGCAGAAGGTTTTTCTTCTTTTTCAGGGTTTGACCTGTCTGCATTTCTTTTATCCTGTTTTTTAGGGGAAACATTATCAGCCCCCTTTTTTTCTTTATCGGAAGACAACTGAGTATCTTCTTTTAATTCCTTTTGGTCAGTCGTGCCGAAATTTGCCTTTACTCTGGAAATCTCTTCATCAGTTAAGCCGCTCATCGTTTTATAAGCTTTTTCATCTGTATTCAAAAACTGACAGATATCTTTTGATGAAATGTTTAATGTTTTTGCTAATTCGTAAACCCTCATACGCATTCGTCCTTTCATTATATTTTTTTGATCATTGCCTCTGCTATACCATTGTCCGTAACGGCTGCCGAAGACCGTTCTTCACATCCTATCGCTTTCCCCAGATCGGTTTTATTGAAAGCTGTGATGATCGGGACATTGTAGTATTCACACTTGTTACTGAAAAGCTTTTTGGTGTTATCCGATGCATCTGTTGCGACTATTACCAAACAGGCGTCTTCCTGCTGTAGTGCCTGCCTTACTGCAAACTCACCACTGACCAGATTTCCTGATCTTTTTGCAATACCGAGTAATCCCTTTATCTTTTCTTCAATCATCTTTTTGTTCTTTGCCTGTTAAATCCTGTTTGTATATTATCTCTGTAATTGTATCATAATCTTTTTCAGATAATTTCATTTTAAAATTATGCTCAAATGCATGACGTTTCACAGCCTTCGCAAGACATTCAGTATCATTGCATATATACGCGCCTCTTCCTCCGGCTTTGTAAGTTTCATCTGCAACCAGTGTATCATTATCTTTTTTTACTATCCTGATAAGATCTTTTTTTTCTTTATAGAGCATACAACCTATGCATCTTCTCAGAACAGCTTTTTTTTTTTTTTTTTTTTCTGCCATTATATAATACCAATTATCAGACTATGTCCGGTGAACCCACACTGTCAGACCCGGTTATTGTATCCCCGGTATCCTCGTCAGAAGATATCTCTTCAAGGTCATCCTCATAATGATCTTCGGAAACTGTTTCTTCCCCGTCCCGGTCCGTATCGAATTCCTTATCGTAATCGGATTCTTCTTCCTCCTCTTCGTCACGCGGCATATATCTTAACTTGTACATTTCAGGATCACTTGTTTTCAGTTCTTCTACCTGTGATTCCGATTTGATGTCAATACCGAAATTTGTCAGTTTTGCTGCAAGTCTTACATTCTGACCCTGTTTTCCGATGGCAAGAGAAAGCTGTTCATCCGATACAGTCACATAAGCTTTTTTCTCATCAGCATCTACGAGACATGCAACTACTTTGGCCGGACTGAGTGCATTTACAACGTACCATGCCATCTCTTCATTCCACTCAATAATATCTATCTGTTCATTTCCTAATTCATTAACAACAGTCCTTACTCTCTCACCGTTTCTTCCAACACATGATCCTATCGGATCTATACCCGGATCCATCGATCTTACAGCCATTTTAGTTCTGGACCCGGCTTCACGTGCAACGCTCATGATCTCCACAAGTCCGTCATCTATCTCTGTTACACACTCTTCAAAAAGACATTTTACCAGCTGGGGGGATGTTCTTGAAATACGGATCACTGTTCCCCGCTTATCCAGATATTCAGCCTCAGTAACTACTACCCTGACTCTGTCTCCTACACGGAATTTTTCACCCTCGACTATAGAATCCTTTCTTAACTCCGCCTGCGTCTTACCGAGATCCAACAGCACATTTCCTCTGTCATCTATCCTTTGGACTATACCTGTAACCAGATGCCCGATCTTATCCTTAAAGTCATTTATAAGAGCTTCTTTCTGCTCTTCCCTGATCTTTTGGATGATCATATTCTTTGCCGCTTTGGAAGCGGTTCTGGAAAACTCATCAGACTTAAGTTCTATAGTGATGGGCTCACCTTCTACCGCTTCAGGATTGATCTTTCTGGCCTCCTCAAGTGAAATGAAATCTCCCTGTTTTTTTCCGTCCCTGACCTGGGGTATCTCATCATCTGTTGCTGTCATATCAAGATAAATATGATAATCACCTGTTTCCCTGTTGATCTCTACTCTGCAGTTATCAGCATGGTCATACTGTGCCTTTACCTCTTCAAGAAGTGCTTTTTCGATAGTATCGAACATGGTCTCCTTGCTGATACCTTTTTCTTTTTCAAGTGCCTCAAGAGCGCCTATTAGCTCTTTATTCATTACATACCTCCATCTAATCCGTTTAATCGCAAAATGCAAGTCTGATATCTGCTATCTGTGTTTTATCTGTAATGATCTCCTTTTCATCTTCCCCCTCTGAACCATCCAAGATAAATGTAAACACACCGTCAGAATAATTTTTTAATATCCCGCTGAACCCGGTAATGCCGTTTTGTTTCTTAAACAACTTAACATCAACCCGCTTCCCGATGCTTCTAACATAATCCTTTTCTTTTTTCAGTTGTCTGGTCAGACCTGGAGAACTTACTTCGAATGTGTAAGAATAATCTATGTATTCTTTTTCATCAAGAACTTCATTAAATACACGACTTAAAGCTTCGCAATCATTAATAGTTACACCTCCGGGTTTATCAATAAATATCCTCAGATAATAATCTGATCCTTCCCTGACAAAATCCGTGTCTACAAGTTCTATTCCCATTTCTTCGCAGAACGGAGCAGCCAGTTCTTCTGTTTTTTTCTCTATCTCTTCTCTTTTTTTCAAAGACATCACCTCTGATATTATATTAAAAAAGCGGACCCGCGAAGGCCCACTCCAAATAATACTATAGTTACTGATAGCCTGTAGGGGAGTCGAACCCCTGTTTCCGCCGTGAGAGGGCGGCGTCTTAACCACTTGACCAACAGGCCTTAGTGC
>CACZTF010000263.1 GCA_902784025.1 uncultured Lachnospiraceae bacterium | reverse complement strand
GGGGCTGTACGAGAATATTAATGACATACAGAACGAGAAAAGTCTTACGTTTTTGTACAGAGCTCCGAAAATTGAGCTGAGCCCTTTGAACATAAGAGCTATAGCTGATAATTATAAGAAGAACTGTAATGTGTCGGAAAATACCGCTATGGAAATGGCACGTATGACAAAAGGTTATTCATTTGCTTTTCAGGTTTTAGGGCACTTTACATGGAAGAATAATGGCTTTAATGAAGACACGATACAGGATTTCAGGCAGTATCTTGAGGATTATGCTTATGAAAAAATATGGCTTGAGATGTCTGCCGGTGACAAAAAGGTAGCTTACGGCATTGCAAATGTGCCGGATGGTAAGATAATCAATATCAGGAAGTTTCTGGAGCTTGAAACTAACCAGTTCAATCCTTACAGGAAGAGGCTTATAAAAAAAGGGATCATAGATGGAAGCACACATGGGTATGTAACGTTTACTCTTCCCTTTTTCGGAGAGTATGTTTTGTATAACTATGATCTTTGAAGGACAGCAACACTAAGTGTGTTGGAAACCGGCGGACAAAAGGTAGCGGAATGACCGGTGACTTTGAGTTCAAAAGATCTGAAAATAATGTGGTTCAGAAAGAGGCACAGATGACAAGGAGGACGGACATGGGCAAGGCAAGAGTTTATTTCACAAGGGATCTTTCACCTGAGGGACTTATCAGGGTATATGAAGAGGTAAATGAAAATATAAAGGGCAAGGTGGCGGTTAAGCTGCACACCGGAGAAAAGAACGGACCGAACATCATCCCCCGGGACTGGGTGCGGGAGCTTATGAAAAAGGACATCCCGGAAGGGGTTATCGTAGAGACCAACACCTATTATGAAGGGGATCGTTACACCACGGAGCAGCATCTGGAGACCATAAAGGTGAACGGCTGGACATTTGCGCCGGTGGATATCATGGATGACAAAGGAACCGTGATGCTGCCGGTAAAGGGCGGCAAGTGGTTTACCGAAATGTCTGTGGGGGAGAGCATGACTGCTTATGATTCCCTGGTGGCGCTGACACATTTTAAAGGACATATGATGGGTGGATTCGGCGGATCCAACAAGAATATCGGCATCGGGTGCGCAGACGGACGAATAGGTAAAGCCATGATCCACACAACTCCCGGGCTGGATAACATGTGGGACATCGCGGAAGAGGAGCTGATGGAGAGGATGACCGAGTCCACCAAGGCCACCATCGATTTCTTCGGGGCAAATGTAACATTTGTAAATGTTATGCGCAACATGTCCGTATCCTGCGACTGCGAAGGCGTAAACGCTGCTCCGGTGGTCACGCCGAATGTGGGGATAGTCGGATCTGCGGATATACTGGCGGTGGATAAGGCATCGGTGGATCTGGTTTACGCGCTGAAGGAAGAAGATCATAAGGATCTGGTGGAACGTATAGAGACAAGAAAGGGTCTGCGCCAGCTTTCTTATATGAAGGAACTGGGGGTGGGAACGGATGAGTATGTGCTGATAGATCTGGACAATGGCGGGATCGAGATCAGTCCCGAGGAGGCGGTGAAGGATGTAGTTCCCTGGGAGGGGTAAGAAGATATCAGAAAATGAAATAGTGTTTAGATGACAGAGTCTGTGTACATCAGACAAAAGCCCGTGATCTTAACGGGCTTTTTTAATACCGGAAAAGATCCTATACTGAAGTGGTCCGATATATATTGATTGTATTTTTTATGTATTTTTAGTTAAAAAAATATTGTTTTTATTGTTTATTCATAGTAAAATGATTATATGTGACAAAAAAATAGCAAACAAGTGCGGATGCCTGTTTACGGGCAGATGATCAGAAGATCACAGATAATAAATACGGCGAAAAAATAAGGAACCGCCCCTGACGGGCTATATAGGGAGGTTTATCATGAAAGGGAGATTGTTTAAGATACTGACGGCAGTGATGTCTGCGTCTCTTCTTGCGTCCGCCGGCGCTGCGGGAACAGTGCAGGCGGCTGAAGGGGCTGAAAGCAGTGTTGCAGAAAACAACACGCCGGCAAGTACAAACGCAGCAGGAAATACCGGCGATGCTTCTGCAAATGAAGATAACACCGGCAGCGGCACCCGCAGCGGCGGGGATTCCGGGTATGCGGCGGATACGGTGGCAGTGATCGGTGATGCGCAGTACACCACCCTGCAGGATGCTGTAAATGCAGCGGGTGACGGTGACACGGTTACTCTTTTGAAAAATGTAAGAGAAACCT
>CACZTF010000262.1 GCA_902784025.1 uncultured Lachnospiraceae bacterium | reverse complement strand
GCCCCCGCACCATATGAAGCGCCATAAAAAGACGCAATGGACAAGACGGCTAATATGATAGTAAGGGACATTACTGCCAGACTTATCCCTTTGATAATGGAAAAAAATGATCCGGCAAAACGGCATTTTTCTGCATGCATGTTATCACCTTTATCAAGAGAAAACTCTGCACACCCTCTCATAAGCGAAAGGATCCTTAATATGTAAAAAATTGATGCAGCTACATACAGACCAATGGTAATAAAAAGCAATGGCACAAGTGCACCATAACTGTAATAATTTAAAGACGCTATTATCAAGAATATAATAAGAGCAGTTATACCGTATCCACCGGTGCAAACTATGGAACCTATAAAATGAGTCCAGGACTTTTGAAAACCGGGATAAAGATGCCTGATCTTGTAGATACCGATAATCTCAACAACAATTCCTCCTGCTCCTATAAAAGCACCTATAGCTGTTAATGTAGTTCCCCAAATGGTTCCCGTACCAAAAAAACCCATCACAGGGGCGACAAGTTCTATAAGAAGTCCTATAAAAACCATCATAAGTCCTTCTTTTAAAACGCCTTCAGACTCCAGGGTTTTTCCCTGTGTTTGAGCCGTTCCGAACATATGACCACAGGACGGGCACATAACTGCACCGGCACCAAGCTGCTTACCGCAGGACGGACAAAACTTTACTTCTTCACTCATTTTCACACACCTCCCTTTTCAGTGCACGTATAATGATCATTAATATAAGTTACCATACAATCTGGTCGTAGTTCCGACAACAGACATTATCATAACGTATTGTATTATGTTTATCAGTATCGTAAGTCCCACCCATACGCATATTCCTATTATGGCAAACTTCAGCATGGAGGAGGCTTTAACCGGTGTTTCGCTCTTAGTGACAAAATAAAGGATGATACCGATCAAAGGAAAAAAAAACGCAAGTACATTCATACCTCCTGATGGTACATCCTGCTGTATATTTCTCTGATCCTGTCCGTTTCTTTGCCATGTTCCGGAACAGGCATATCCGCATTTCGGACAGATCTGCGCACCGGCATCTATCTTCTCTCCGCAATGCTCACAAAATTTGCAATTTCCATCCATATTGTTTTCTCCTAAAAATTCTTTTTTTGATTATTTTAACTTCTGAATCTTTTTCCTGAAAAATGATCAAAATGCAGGATCCGAATGTTACAAAATTTTTTTATATTTTTTTTATTTTACGTTAATAATTTTATCATATTCAAACTGGTGAAACAATGTTTTAACAATCTTTTTTCTTAACTTTTTTTATGTAAATATATAATAATAATAACATTATCATACGATTTTATTTACATATTTAGCAGACTTTATGAATTTGCAAAGGCAAACAAAAACATGCATTAATCTGTACAAAAAAAGCATCTGTCAAAAAGAGTACATATCACTCTTTTCGCACAGATACTTTTTACGCGATATTATTTAGCTTTATCAAAATCTAAAGATAATATCAGACAGACTGCTCTCTGAAGTCCTGTATCACAAAACGCAGGCTTTTATTTCCTCTGAATTCATTTATCTGAGGGTAATAAAGAACAGATATCAAACTCCCCTCTTCCGGTTCCCGGTCAGACCCGGCTTTTTTGAACATTACCGCTGAAAATGTCCTTCCTGCAGGATCTTTAAGATCCAACATTATTACATTTCCGGTCTCCCCGTATACTTTTTTACCTGTTACCGAAAGATCTTTATCTGCAAATACCGGCTTGGGATTTCCCGTGCCGAAGGGTTCCAGTTTTTCCAGGTCATCCACAAGTCCCTGGCTTACATAAGACAAAGGCATAGGCACATCGATCCATATCTTTTTAGTAAGTTCTTTTTCAGTGAGCGTTTCTTTTTCGTTTAAAAGATCTCTAAAAGCCTCTATGTTTTCTTTTTTAAGAGAAAAACCAGCTGCCAGGGCATGACCTCCGAATTTTGTCAGCAGACCGGCGCATTTGGATAACTCGTCATACATATGATAACCTTCGATGGAACGTCCTGATCCTTTTACTTCTCCTTCCTCACCCGCATCTGTAATAACAAATACAGGTTTATAAAAACTTTCCTTTATACGTCCGGCCACTATACCTGCTACTGCTTCATGGCACTCCGGCAGATATAATACCAGTACATTTTTTTCCGAACCGGAATCTTTCACCTTTTTTTCTGCCAGAGCCGTCATTTTTTCTGTCATTATCTTGCGCTCCTCATTATACTCTTTCAGCATAGAGGAAAGCTCTCCGGGATCACCCTCGCCCAGAAACAGCTCTGCTGCGGTTTTTGCACTTGCAAGACGTCCGGCTGCATTTACACAGGGTCCCAAAACATAACCTATATGATATGAGCTTATTCTTTTGCCTGAGAGACCGGTTGCAGAGATCAGTTCCGCAAGTCCCTCATTACACTCATGAAGATCATCTCCGGAAGAAAAGCCGCCTTCGTCTTCATTGATCGCTTCAAGTCCGTATTTAACGATAATACGGTTTTCATCATGAAGCTCCACAACATCACCTATCGTGGCAAATGCAGCAAGTTTCAGAAGCTCTCTTTCCGTTTCTTTCGTTACCCCGAGAGCACACGCCAGTTTAAATGCTATTCCCGCTCCGCATAACTCTTTATAAGGAT
>CACZTF010000261.1 GCA_902784025.1 uncultured Lachnospiraceae bacterium | reverse complement strand
TAATTCAGTCTTTTAGTGTTATGAGTTCTTCGAGAGCATAAAGATATCCCCTTATGCCAAATCCTGAAATTTGTCCTATACACGCAGGTGCTGTTAATGAAATACGTCTGAAATCCTCTCTTGCAGACACATTGGAAATATGCACTTCGATGACAGGTATAGGTGAAACGGATTTAATAGCATCATGAAGAGATACACTGGTATGTGTTAGTCCCCCGGGATTTATTATAATACCATCTATTTTATCATTATATGCTTTTTGAAGTCTGTCTATGATATCACCTTCATGATTACTTTGGAATATATCATATTCCATCCCGGTTTCGGATGCTTTTTTCTTGATCTGACTTTCTAACTTTTCATAGCTGTCGTCACCGTATATTCCCGGTTCCCTTATACCTAAAAAATTAATGTTCGGTCCATTGATTATAAGAATTTTCATTTGTTCTTCTCCCCGTTTCTGTTTCTTTTTGAAGCAGCTTTTACAGAGTTATCATATCCTCTTCGGTAGCCTCCGTTCTTATTCTTTTTTTCTTCTCTGCGATATCTTTTGTTTTTCCTGGTACAATATCGTTCTTCTTTTAGTTTTTTATAAAGGATCTGATAGATTCTGGGAAAATATACGCCATCTGTAGTAATAATAAAGTGAGCTGCTGAAATATATGCAGATTCTCTTTCGTTAAGCATATCTTCGATAAGTTTTCTTCTTTCTTCGCCGGTCTTACCCTGAAGTAGCGGTCGTCTTTCATCATATCTGAGACGATTAGCAAGTTCATCAGCAGAAGCTTTAAGATATACGACTGTTCCGAGAGAAGAAAGGAGTTTCCTGTTTTCTTCTCTTAAAACAGTACCGCCTCCGACAGAGATCACCATGTTATTATCATTTGAAGCAGCAAGCTCTTTGAGATAATCGGTTTCCTTCTGCCTGAAAGAAGATTCGCCTTCTTTTTCAAAGATCTCATTAATCTTCATTCCGGATTTAAACTCTATTTCCTTATCTGTATCTATGAAAACACGACCTGTATGTTTAGATATCCATTTACCAAGAGTGGTTTTGCCACTTCCCATAAAACCCACCAGGATGATATTGCATTTATTAGGAGACTGTATCCTGGCTCTTTTTTCAAACGTAATAGGACTTAATGAGTTCCTTAAACGATAGAAAATATCCTTTTCTGTGTTTTTCTTAATATTTTTATCTTCGAACCACATCTTATATGCTTCGGTAGCCTGATACAAAAGCATGGGAAGACCATTTACTGATGGCTTTCCTGCTCTTCTTAATTTTTTCATGAATACAGTATCATAAGGATTATAGATAACATCAAATCCAAATGCAGCTTTTTCATATAGAACAGTATCTTCAATAAGTGTTTCTGATACATTCGGATACATCCCGACGGAAGTTGTCTGTACCAAAAGAAAATCTGAAGAATTTAAATATTCCGAATCAGATATCTCAACAGGAATAACACGTTCTGAATGAGAAAAACCAAAAAAAGTATTAATGTCTGCAGCGATTTTTTCTGCTTTATCGATAGTTCTGTTAATAATATAGATTTTTTCAGCGCCCTCTTTTGCACATGCAAAAGCAATGGCTCTTGCTACTCCGCCTGCACCTAAGATAACAACATCACGATCTTTAATGTGAAAATCATTTTCTTCTAATTCCCGGATGAACCCGAGTATATCAGTATTATAACCGTAGTAACCGTTGTCTTTCCTGACTAAAGTATTTACGGCACCTATCGCTTCTGCTATAGGGTCAATTCCTGTCAAATAAGGAATAACGGCACTTTTATGGGGAACAGTTATATTTAAACCATGTATTCCCATGGCAAAAGCACCTTTTATTGCAGATTGAAGATCGGCCTCCTTCACATTAAAACATGAATAAGACATGTCTGTATTAGTGTAAAAAGCAAGATTATTATGTATCAATGGAGATAATGAATGTTCTACCGGATCGCCAAACAGACCGCAAAGCCTGGTAGTGCCTGATATTTCACGCATAATAACACCTTAAAATATAAAATCATTTCGTTTATGTGTTGCCTCATACATAGCTATCACTGGTATTTCGAAGATTCTTTTGAATTTTATCCAAAATGCTTCTTTTGATGAAATAGGTCTGACCAAAATATTTTTTAATCCTATGCGGTTTGCTCCGATAATATCAGTATAAACCTGATCGCCAACAAATAACGTATTTGAAATATTGGTACCGATCATGTGCATACCTCTTAAATAACCTGATGACAGAGGTTTTTTTGCTCTGCTTACAAAAGGAGTCTTTAACATGTTTGCAAACGGTTCAACCCTCTTTTTAGAATTATTTGAAAGTACAACAGTTCTAAAACCGATCTTTCTCAGTTTTTTGAAAAAATCAGCCTCTTTTTTTTCAGCACGCTCATTGTGAACCGTGAGTGTGTTATCTATGTCAAACATAATTCCTCTAAAACCTTTGTCCCAGAGTTTTTTATAATCAATACTAAATGCAGAATCAAAATATCCGCCCGGAAATAATAATTTTTTCATGTTAAAAATCCTTTTGATAATAAAATCAATGAGTACAAAGTTTTAAGCATCACTTATTTAAAAACTTCTGAATTTCTTCTATGTATGTATTTACGTCTTTGAACTCCCTGTATACAGAAGCAAATCTGACATACGCCACTTCATCCACGTCCTTTAATTGCTGCATTACAAGTTCACCAATATCACTTGTGTGGATCTCTTTTTTGTCCATATTATATATGGCATTTTCAACGGCATCAGTCATAGAATCAATTTGAGCAGCAGAAACAGGTCTTTTGTGACAAGAGCGCATGATACCGGATTTTACTTTTTCCCTGTCATAAGGTTCTCTGGTGTCATCTTTTTTAACAACCATCAAAGGTATGGATTCAACCCTTTCATAAGTCGTAAATCTGCGGTCACATTTTTCACACTGGCGTCTTCGTCTTATTTCTCCCACATCAGTGGGACGGGAATCTATAACTTTTGTGTTTTCATTAGAACAAAAAGGACATCTCATATTCAGCCTCCGTATTTTAAAGCTTGTGAAGAAATGAGGGCATCATCATCAAAATAGTTTATCTTCATGGCTTCTTTAACTTCTTTTAGTGTATTATCAGCCGTTTTTTTAGCATTTTCAGTTCCTTTTTTTAATATCTCATAAACACCGGGTATATCTTTCTCATAACATGCTCTTCTTTTTCTGATAGGTTCAAGTTCGCGTTCTAAAACCTTATTTAAAAATTTCTTTATCTTTACATCACCTAAACCGCCATTTTTATAATGCTCTTTAAGTTCATCAAGACATGAGTAATCCGGTAAGAATTCATCAAAATCATCTTTTGTCGAAAAAGCATCCAGATATGTAAAAACAGTATTACCTTCGATCTTACCGGGATCTTCTATACGTATATGTCCGGGATCAGTATACATACTCATAACTTTTTTCTTTACTGTTTCAGGATCATCAGCAAGATATATACCATTCCCCAGAGATTTACTCATCTTTGCTTTGCCGTCTGTTCCCGGAAGGCGCTTACAGACTTTATTATCAGATAAGATGATCTCAGGTTCTGTAAGCACCTCGCCGTAAGTATTGTTGAATTTTCTAACGATCTCACGTGCCTGCTCTATCATAGGTTCCTGATCCTCTCCTACAGGTACTGCCGTAGCTTTAAATGCAGTTATATCAGCAGCCTGACTGATAGGATAAGTAAAAAAACCTACCGGTATATCATTTGCAAATCCCCGCATCTCTATCTCGGATTTTACGGTAGGATTACGCTGAAGTCTTGCCATGGTAACAAGATTCATATAATAAAATGATAATTCTGTTAGTGCATTTATCTGTGACTGTATAAAAATATCAGATTTTTCCGGATCTATTCCGACAGAAAGATAGTCAAGCGCAACTTCAACTATGTTTGTTCTGATCTTTTCAGGGTTATCAAAATTGTCCGTAAGAGCCTGCGCATCCGCTATCATTATGTATATTTCATCAAATTCTCCCGAATCCTGAAGCATTGTGCGCATCTTTAGAGAGCCCACATAATGCCCTAGATGCAGTCGGCCGGTAGGCCTGTCTCCTGTTAGTATGATTTTCTTCATTTCTTTATCCTTACAGGTGTATATGTTTTTATTCTAATAAAAATACACCTTTATAAAATGTTTTCTTTCGATTTTAACACACATATTTAGTATGGTAAAGTGTATTTAAACTAAATATTGTGTTTTGAAACAGATAAAAGTATCCGGATCGCTATGTTTATATTATTTTCATGTTTTAAATTTTTTTTAATTGTATTTTTATAGAAAGCAATCACAAAAAATTAGTTTACAGATATACATAAACAGAGTAAAATGTAAAAAAACAAGCGGAGGGTCATATCCATATGCGGCATTTACTTAGTCCTTTAGATTTTTCTTTAGAAGAGACAACTGCTCTTCTCGATCTTGCTCATGATATACGTATAAATCCGGAAAAATATGCTCATAAATGTGACGGAAAAAAAATAGCCACTCTTTTTTATGAACCCAGTACCCGTACAAGACTAAGCTTTGAGGCTGCCATGATGAACATGGGAGGAAATATGATCGGATTTTCCGAGGCCTCATCAAGTTCGGCTACAAAAGGTGAGACCGTTGCAGACACTATAAGGGTTATTTCCAACTACGCCGATATTTGTGCGATCAGACATCCGAAAGAAGGAGCCCCTCGTGTAGCTGCTGATTATTCAGAAATACCCATCGTTAATGCCGGTGATGGCGGTCATGAACATCCTACCCAAACACTTGCTGATCTGATGACTATCAGAGAACTCCGCGGTTCACTTGATAATTTCACTATCGGTCTTTGCGGTG
>CACZTF010000260.1 GCA_902784025.1 uncultured Lachnospiraceae bacterium | reverse complement strand
TCATTTTTATCAGCTGCGATCTCAAAAATGTCTTCTATATCTGAATACTCTGTCTGAGATATAACAGCAATTACACCCTGATGACGTCCTGTAACACTCATTTCATCCAGCTTTTTTTTGTCGGTAAATACAAACGGAACGCCGGATTCCTTTGCGGCGTTTATTATTTTGTTGATAGTTTTATCAACATTTCTGTCCGAGATAAATATCTTATTAACAGAAAGACCGCTCTTTAATGCTTCTGAAACAGGATTTTTACCCTCTATGATATCATCTTTTTTATCACGTTCATCCCGGGCAGATATTTTAGTTTTATCATTATAACCCATGAACTAAAGTCTCCCATCCACAGCAAAACCTGCAAGTTCAATGATCCTAATCATATCACCTTTAAGAAACAGATAACCGAAAACGGCTTCAAAACCGGTAGCCGTTTTATATTCTACAGTACTGGCATTTTTTGCCTTTGTATTAAATTTTGCGTTTCTTCCTCTTTGGTATATATTCATCTCTTCTTCAGTCAAAATCTTTTTTAATCTTATCATTGCCTCTGACTGGGCTTTTGCACAAACAAAATCGGTTGCAGCCGAATGTATCTTTTGAACCTGTCTGTTACCTTGTTTTACCAATGCTGTCCTGATACAGATATCATAAACGCTGTCACCGATAAATGCGAGAAGAAGAGGAGAAACCAACCCAGGATCTTTGTTTTTGTCTATTCCCTTCAACAAAACGTCAACGATCATCTCTGCATTAAGAGAATCACTTTCTTTTCCATCTGACGCCATCTCTCGTGTCCTCCAGAACGATTCCCTTTTGCAACAGCTCATCTCTGATCTCGTCTGCTCTTTTAAAATCCTTGTCTTTCTTTGCCCTGGTTCTTTCCGCTATCAAAAGTTCGATCCATTCAATGTCACCTGTCTCTTCTGCAGATGTATCAAGCCCGAGTACTTCATTCAGATCGGTTAAGAGAGATTTAAGAGATACTAAAAATCTTTTACTGTTTTCCGATGAAACATTTGAATTTATAAATTTAACAAGATCAAATACCGAAGCAACCGCATCAGCAGTATTCAGATCATCATCCATAGCCGTCTCAAAGTTCTTTCTGAATCCTTCAGCATCTGTCATGAGTTTCTGCTCTTCACCTGTCAGTTCATTTTTATCATTTTTTTCTATAAGTTCATCCAAAAATGACGAACAGTTTTTTATACGTTCAAGACCGTTCTTTGCAGAATCCATTAATTCATCACTGAAATTCACAGGGTTACGGTAATGTGCCCCGAGCATAAAGAATCTGAGGACCTGAAGATCATATTTTTCACTTATATCTCTGACCGTAAGAAAATTACCAAGGGATTTGGACATTTTTTCGTTATTTATCTTCAGAAATCCATTATGCATCCAGTACTTTGCAAAAGTAACTCCGTTTGCTGCTTCCGACTGAGCTATTTCGTTTTCATGGTGAGGGAAAATAAGATCCTCTCCTCCTGCATGAATATCTATTTCATCTCCCAAATATTTTTTTGCCATAACAGAGCATTCAATATGCCATCCCGGTCTTCCTTCTCCCCAGGGAGATTCCCAGGCCGGCTCGCCTTCTTTTTTGGGTTTCCAAAGAACAAAATCCAGCTGATCTTCCTTGTTGTCTTCACCCGCTACCTTTATCTGCCTGTGCCCTGCTTCAAGATCATCGATATTCTTACCTGAAAGCTTTCCGTACACCTTAAACTTTCTTACTCTGTAATAAACTGTTCCGTTGTTTTCATATGCAAAACCTTTATCTATCAAAGTTTTTATCATATCTATCATTTCAGGAATCACCTGGGTTGCAAGAGGATGTAGCATATCCGTTCCTATGTTCAGCCCTTCCATATCCTTTTCACACTCTTTGATATATTTGGATGATACAGCATCAGCACTTATTCCTTCTTCGATCGACCTTTTAATGATCTTATCATCAATATCTGTAAAGTTTGATACATAGTTTACCTCATAGCCTTTATACATCAAATATCTTCTTAATGTATCAAAAACCACCATAGGTCTTGCATTACCTATGTGGATAAGATTATAAACGGTAGGACCGCAAACATATATTTTAACTTTTCCCGTTTCTATGGGGACAAATTCTTCTTTTTTACCGGAAAGTGTATTGTATATCTTCATATTATCTCCTAATAGTCTGATCATTTCAAAAGCTTCTCAAGTCTCTCAATACGTTTTTTCAGATCCTCATTTTCTTTTCGAAGCTCGTCTATCTCCACCTCTATAGGATCGGGAATATCAACTTGATCGAGATTTTCTACTTCTTTCTTTACATTGGCACCTTTGACTACACGTCCGGGTATACCTACTACAGTTGTATCAGACGGAATATCGTTAATAACAACACTGCCTGCGCCCACTTTAACATTATCTCCTATTGTAATTGAGCCAAGAACCTTTGCACCTGCTCCGATAAGCACATTGTTACCCACAGTAGGATGACGTTTGCCGTGTTCTTTGCCTGTACCGCCCAGAGTAACCCCCTGATAAAGAGTTACACAATCGCCTATAACGGTTGTTTCCCCGATCACAACACCATGTCCATGATCAACAAAAAATTGCTCACCTATCTGTGCTCCGGGATGTATCTCAATACCGGTCTCCCGTGCTGCCTTCTGTGACAACTTACGCGCCTCATAAAAATCCCCTTTTAAATACAGCTCATGAGCTTTCATATATTCCCAAACAGCCCAAAAGCTGGGATACAACTCAACCTCTTCAATTATCTTTATGGCAGGATCCCTGTATTTGATAAGTTCAAACTGTTCTGCCTTATATTCTTCGAAATTTTTTTTCTTCATTATTCACCTGTATGTTTTTATATATTCTCTATATTGAACAATCAGCTATGATCACAATAATTGTTTTTAAACGGTAAAATTATTGCAGCAAACTCACTGCTTGTGCACTTATACCTTCACCACTTCCTGTAAAACCCAGCCCCTCTTCCGTTGTAGCTTTTATATTTATCTTATCCTTACACAAACCTGTCGCAGCAGATATTTTTTCACGCATATCATCAATATACGGCCGCATCTTAGGGGCCTGTGCGATTATACAGGAATCGATATTCTCAATTTCATATCCGTTAGATCTTATCAGATCTACAGCAGCTCTCATAAGCTTTAAACTGTCAGCATCTTTAAATTCCGGATCCGTATCAGGAAAATGCACACCGATATCTCCCAATGCAGCTGCTCCCAAAATAGAATCCGTAATTGCATGTGCTAGCACGTCTGCATCTGAATGGCCGTCAAGTCCATACTCATACGGTATTTTCACGCCACCTATTATAAGATCTCTTCCGGATACAAGTCTGTGTACATCATATCCCATACCCACACGCATAATAACACCTCTGTACATTATATATCATCGTATAATAGTCTATACATTATAACTTGTTAATAATAACATAAAATAAATATTTATGCATAAAAAAAATAGCGGAAGGGAGACTTGAACTCCCGACACCACGGGTATGAACCGTGTGCTCTAGCCAACTGAGCTATCCCGCC
>CACZTF010000259.1 GCA_902784025.1 uncultured Lachnospiraceae bacterium | reverse complement strand
TTTATATAATTGAAAAAATCATCCTCCCACTCCATACGGTAATCAAGTCGGGCAAGCTCATTCTGTGAATTCGGCACATATACATTTACCATATAAAAACCGGGAAATTCACAGTTTACGATACGTCCTTCATGATCGTGCTTGTCCACACCCATATTATATGTCACATTTAACGGCTCCTCTTTGGTCAGGGTAAGGGTTCCCGAATAGCCCTTTTTCTCAGCTGAACACCAATATTGGTGATATCCGGGGAACTCCACATCAGCCTGTCCCTCCTGCATTTTCGTCTCCTGTATGCAGAGAATATCCGGATCAGCTTCATTTACAAATTCATAAAAATTCTTCTTTATAACGGCCCGTAATCCGTTTACATTCCATGAAACCAGTTTCATAAAACAACCTCACTATCTTGATAAGCTTTAAAAACATCCCGTGATAAGATTATCGGGATCAAACTTTTTTATACATGGTATTAAAATGATCATTATGCTCTGTTTTTTTAAACATCATTTAATGTATACCATATCATATTGCAGGATACAAAAAAAGTAAAACAGACAAATGTATACACCTGTCCGTTTTACTATTTAAAACTGTTTTGTCACTCAAAGATTGCTTTTTCTGCTTATTATAACATTTGTCAGCGCTATGAACACCGCTGCAAGTACTATAAGGTAAATGATGCTTAAAACATTTATGCTTTCAGTGTAAGCTATGGCTCTCAGCATGCGGCTGGTATGAGTAAGCGGTAAACAGTTTATGATCACTGCCACCGCCGCCGGCATACGGTCCACCGGAAACATGGTATTACACAGAAATGTCATAGGGGTGATAACAAATGTGGAGAACCTGGAAATATCCAGGTGGCTTGAGGCTATCACCGATGCCAGCACACCAAGGGAAGCAAATACCAGCCCGTTCAGGAACATCACTACAAAAAACAGTACATTTACATGAATGGAAGTCCCAAACAAAAGGGATATCAGGAAGATCAGTACACCGGCATACATTCCCCTCAATGCACCCCCTATCATCTGTCCGAAGATATATGAAGCCATTGGAACAGGGGATATTATGATCTGGTCAAAGGATCGTTCGAAAAGCCTTTGTACGTTCAGGGAAACGCTCACCGAACTAAAGGCGGTGTTCATTGTAGCAAGGGCTATTATACCCGGTACAAGAAAGTCGATATACGGACGGCCTCCGGTGTTGACCATACTCCCCAGTCCCCAGCCTAATGCTACCATATACAAAAGAGGGCTGACCAAAGCCGAGGCTGTGATCTTTTTCCATTCATGCCGGAAATCTACCCACTTTTCCCATATGGCAGTCCTTATGCCGTCAAGCCAGCGTGAAAATGTGCTTTTTGATTCAGTTGTTATCTCCTCCGCAGGTATTCCCGCTGCAGTCAACTGTTCATTCATTTGCCTAACCAAGCTCCGTTCCCATTTTTTTTAGAAATACATCCTCCAGCGTGGAATCCCTGACCTTAACAGGTTTTCCCGAGGTTTTGATGAATCCCTCTGCCTCCTCTGCACTTTTAAAGAAATAGCTCTTAGTACGTTCCCCCTCAAAAACATCTATGGCGAAGCTTCCCATATCCGAGATCATATTCGCCGGGGTATCGATATCCGAAACCCTTCCCCCGCTTATAAATGCCACTCTGTCACACACACTCTCCGCTTCTTCTATATAGTGTGTGGTAAGCAGCAGTGTCAGTCCTTTTAACTTCAGTCCTATCAGCATATCCCATATCTTTCTCCTGGCATGGGGATCAAGACCTACAGTAGGCTCATCCAGAACAAGTATCTCCGGATCTGAAAGCAGAGCCCTGGCTATCATAAGTTTTCTCTGCTGTCCCCCTGACAGACCTCTTGCCGTGCTTTTAGCCTTATCAGCTATCCCCGTAAATTCCAGGAGCTGCATAGATCTTTTTTTGATCATCTTACCGGGCAGACCGTACAGTCTGCCTGACAGCTCCATCACCTCTGCAACAGTCATATCCTTACGGATGGAAATGTGCTGGGTTACGAATGATATCTTCTTTTTTATGTCTATCCTTTGCCTGCTTAACTTCTCTCCGTCAACAGTCACACTACCTGCCGTAGGAAGCACAAGTGTGGTGATTATGCTCATAAGAGTAGTCTTGCCGGCGCCGTTTGGTCCCAGTATGCCGAAAGCCTCTCCGGTATTTATATCCAGGGAAACATTTTCCAATGCATATTTCCGGGCTTTAGGATATTTTTTTGTTACGTCTTTTATCTGTATCAATAGCTGCACCCGTTGTTAAATTTCGCGGTCTTATACAAAAGGATTTACAAAACCGCACTCTTCTATCCTGGTCTTTACTCCGTATACCTCTTTTACCGACTTTTCCGTCATCACATCCTTTGTTCGTCCATGGGATATGACCTTGCCTGCTTTCATGAGCACCGCATAGTCAGCATAATGCAGCGCCATGTTCAGATCATGCACTACCATTACAACGCTTTTTTCATGCTCATCTACTATTCCCTTTGCAAGCTCCATTATCTCAAGTTCATTTTTTATATCAAGATTACTGGTAGGCTCGTCAAAGAGATATATCTCACTGTCCTGCATAAGAGCCCTGGCAACCAGTACCTTCTGCTTCTGTCCGCCAGAAAGCTCATTATAGTTTTTATCTGAAAGATCGGATATGTTCAGTCTTTCAAGGACATCGGCAACCGCCTGTATATCTTCTTCCTTGATTCCCCAGCCCAGGTACTGCCTGCGCCCCAGCATGACGAATTCCATAACCGTACCCACCATCCTTGCTGTGGAAAACTGGGGCACATATCCTACTATTTTTGCTATCTCTCCCCGTCCCAGATCATTTATGGATCTGTCTCCGAAATGAATATCTCCCGATGAAGGTATGTTTATCTTATTGATACATTTGGCAAGAGTAGTCTTGCCGCAACCATTGGGCCCCAGTATCGCCGTAACGCTTTTTTCATGGAACTCACAGTTGACATTCTGCAGGATCTGCCTGCCGTTCTTGCTGTAGGAGAAGCAAATATCTGAAATAGTTAATTTCATATGTTCTTATTCCTCCTGAGTACCAAATATAGATAAAAGGGAACACCTACGATAGATGTTATTATGCCGACCGGAAGCTCTGACGGGGCGATCACGGTCCTGGCAAGAGTGTCTGCTGCCAGAAGGAGCAGAGAGCCCGTAAGCACCGAGGCAGGAACACAGTATCTGTAATCATTCCCCACCAGCATTCTTGTCACATGGGGCGCTACAAGCCCGACAAATCCTATAACTCCCGTAAAAGATACTGTCACAGCAGTAAGTATGGTGGTCATTATAAATGTTATGGTCTGTATCCTTTTAAAATTCACTCCCAGTGCCGT
>CACZTF010000258.1 GCA_902784025.1 uncultured Lachnospiraceae bacterium | reverse complement strand
TATGTCAATGCGTCTGCATCTTCTCCTGTTATCTCTTTAAAAGCTTTAACATATGCATTTAACTGCTCCTGATATTTTTTGTCAAGGTTACTTCCATCAGCATTTGTCTTGTAGTCAATGATATGCCATTTACCATCCTTCATATAGACCACATCCATGATTCCGTGCCACAAGACCGGTTTATCTTGTTTTTCCTCAACATATGTAAAGGGAACCTCGCAGTATACTTCTTCTGCTTCAAGCATCGCCCCCAGGATATCCTGAGCGGAATCATTTGTCTGAGGGTATCCGCCGTTTTTTATGTGCTCTTCCACATCTGATAATGCTTTTTTCAGATCCTTCAGATGTGTCTCTATCTCAGCGGTACGGTATTCTCTTATGACTTCATCAACAACACTTTCCCGGCCGGTATTATTTTTTGCAGATACCAGCATCTCCAAAAGCTTGTGGACCATAGTACCCAGAAGTGCGGCATATGTACGGTCAGCTTTGCTTCCATCTTTATTAACGGTTCCGGAACCGGAATCTTCCATCTCAATAACCATTTCATCGTTGTCCGATATTTTGGACGCCAGCTTAAGGCGGCTGGGGTTTTCTGTTAAATATGTTTCTTTTTCAAATGTATCCCGGTCTTTAAAGATGCATGACTCCAGCGCTTCTTCATAAAGGACGGTGGCATCCGTTACTTCCTTTTCGTCTTTAAACCTTTCTACATGATTCTCTGTGCACTCAAAGATATCAGACACTCCATCTTCTATTAAAGGCGTCCATGCGGTCTTATAAGGCGTACCATCTTTAGTTTTTTGAGCATTTTCATGTATTATAAGTGCATTCCGCGCTCGGGTTGCTGCCACATATAACAGCCTGTCATTCTCGACTGTTCCTGCCGCCTTTTCTTCCTCTTCTCGGTTTTCAAAATTCTTTGTTTCAAAATAACATGGACCTCTTTGGGGGGACAGTTTAAATATATAACCTTCCGATCCGCTGTCTCCGTGTACTATCCTTTTATCATTTGAATTACTAAATGTTGTCGCTGCCGCTAATATAACAACCGGAGCCTCCAGTCCCTTAACCTTATGCAGATTTGCCATATGTACCGCATCTCGGTCTTCGGTCAGGCTCAGGCATCGCTCCTCCTCTGCTCCGCCGGACATCAGTGTCCTTAGATAATCTGCAGCATCTTTTAAAGACAGGATATTTCCGGTTTGCTCCGCATTTCTTAAAAGCTCAAGTGTATAATAAACAACCTCAAGATCTTGTGCATCTACGATCTCATAAACCCTGTGATCATCCATGATCTTATAAAACAGTGAGGCAGGAGACATACTTTTAGCTTCATGACTAAGCATGCCCAATTCATTTATTTTTTCAGCCACATAGCAGGCCGTCTCATTTTCACAACTCTTCGTATCAAATAAAAAACCGTAACAAACTCTTCCTCCGTTTTGCCGGAATATTAAAATATCCTCTTTTGTCAGTCCGATAAGCTTCCCTGTAAGTGCTCCGTAAAGTGAAATCCTGTCATCGGTATCGGCCAACGACAAAAATATCCGGCTTATTTCACCCAGCGCCTCATTTTCACCAAACAGCACATTCCCCTCTACCCTGGCAGGGATCTCTTTTTCCCGTAGATTCTCCATGACAGGCTTCAGGTCATCCTTCTTCTTGGTTATTACCATGATATCACCATATCTGATCCGTCTTGGTTCTTTATCATTCCCGATGCGTATCAGATAATCTTTATTATCCACCAGACGCTCTATTATATCAGTTATTCTGACAGGGTCAGTTTTATCCAGCTGCTCTTGCGCAATCTTTTCTCCCATATAAGCTGTATATTTGAAAACCCCGCTGAATTCTCCATTCCTTTCTTCCGGCAATGGTATCTCTTCAAACGCCCCCTGACCAGGCGTATCATTAGGCATCAGGGATGTAAACATGCGGTTATAATACTCACAAAGGCACTTTACGGATCTGTAGTTTCTTGAAAGCGACAGAACCTCACCTGCTCCGTTTTCAAACAGCGCTTTCACCCTTAAAAAAGAATTCACATCCGCATTTCTGAATCGGTATATAGATTGTTTTGGGTCACCCACTATAAACAACGAACCCTGCCTGGGTTTACAATCAGTCCATTTAGAAACAGGATCTCTGCTTGTGAGATAAAAGAAGATCTCAGCCTGTAAAGGATTAGTGTCCTGAAATTCATCTATAAGGAAATATTTATGGCGGTTATAAATATGCTCTATCAGCTTGCCATCCTTTTTCTCAGCATCAGATCTGAGCATCTCTCTGAGATTATAGAGGTAATCAAAGTAGGTCATATAACCTTTACCCCGCATTGCTTTTACGAGATGCGGCACGCAGGCTTCAATAAACGCCATGGTTATATTATAGCGGAAATCTTGAAGTTTTCTTAAAACACCGCTATTTTTGTAAATATTACATTCCAGCCAGCTACCTTTTTTTCCGCCGGGCTCAAATAATCCTGAAAAAACAGTGTCATAATTATCCATGGCTTCAGGTATTATCCTGATACCTTCATCTCTTTCCAACACTAACTTTTTAAGATCATAAATGACATTTGAAAAATTAGTGCTCCATTTTTTATTAATACTTTTATAAATATCTCCTATTTGCTCCCATGCTTTATCATTCTTTTTATAACCATTATATTTCAGCTCAGGATGGTCAATCATACATTTTACGGCACTTATGATCTTTTCCCTGTCACTTTTGAATACTTCATCAATATCTATTTTTTCCGGTTTGTCAAAATTAAAATGCACATTCCTGTTGTTCATAAAAACAGATGCGGCTACTGAAAAGACCTCTTCCCCATTCCGGTAAAACCCGCTAAAGGTTTGAGCCTTTTTTTTAAGTTCGTCCCCGTAGCCGCCTTTACAGATCTTTACATATTGCTGACTGTAAAAATATTCCGCATCTTCTCCGGAAATAAGAAAGTTATCTGAAGGAACTCCCGCTTCGGACGGATGCTCGGATAAGACCATTGCGCAAAATGCATCAATGGTCCCCATAAAGCAAAGATCGATATTCTGAAGCGCTGTTTTACATTTTTCTCTACTCTGATCATCAGGCTCGGGGAGTTGTCCGGCGCGCCCTGTATCCTCCCACTCATGGTCCGGATTCCCTCTTTCTATAAGCATTTTCTGAAAACGCTCATAGAACTCACCGGCTGCTGCCTTTGTAAATGTAATGGCGCATATCTCTTCTATAGGCACGCCTGCTTCAACCATTGCCACCATACGGTTCACAAGCATAGTGGTCTTACCGGAACCGGCTCCTGCCTCTACAAAAAAATTTTTACCTGTTTCCGATATGATCTTTTTGCGGGACTCAGTATCCCTGATCAGACTTTCGTTCTCACTCATCTCCAAGCCCTCCTGTCACATCTGTTTTTCCGCAGATCAAACCATATTTACAATACACACATGGATCCGGCTCGTCCTTTTCCCTGTTTTTTTCATATGCTTTATCTGGTATAGGAAAATCAGCTGATTCCAAATGATTCTTAAAATCAGAAAGTTTTAAAAAAAGCTCTTTCTTCTTTTGATCATCATACTTACAACTTACAGTCTCCCCGAGCCTGATGTATCTGTACTCCGTGCCGGAAATCTTAAATCCGTTCTGCTCCATAAGATAGGCATACATTACATTTTGAAGGCATGATTCTATATCATCCTCAACGTGGTTAATCTTTCTTCCCGTCTTAAAGTCCACCACCAGATAATTTCCGTCTTCCGATCTTTCAATCCTGTCAGGATATCCCTGTATTCCGACACCGCTCTCATGAACGCAGCTTATCTTTTCCTCTCCAAGCACCACCTCTCTATGCGGATCCGTACTATAAGCCGTTTCCATCATTTTCAGAAACTGCGCTTTTTCAGCATTTGCATTCTGCTCCAAAAGCGGCGGGTTTTCCAATAAGAAAAGATCAAAATAATCACCTGAAAGTTCCAGGAATTCCTCAAGGGTCATATCTGAATTCCCAAGTTCCTTCATAAGTGTATGTGCGATATTTCCTGACTCATTTGCTGCGATAACTTTAAACGGCATATCATCATCAGGCTCCTGTATACCGACCAGATATTTCAGCATGAACTTTCTCTTACAAGTGTTATATACATCTAATTCAGTAGGAGAAAACTCCCTGTCCAAATCCCATTTAATATGTTTTTCTTTCTTTTTCTTTCCGGTATGAACCGGGATAATAAGCTTGCCGTCATTATAGGCTTCACCCACTTTTCTGGTGGCAGATAAAGCAGGCTTAAAATAATTTACCTTTACAATATGCTCCTTTAACTCTTCCGGTGTTACATTTCCTTTATGCTCTTCCCGATAAAGCTCATAAATAAGAGAGGACGCATTATCTCTTTTTAGCTCTGAAACATTTAGTCCGGAATATGAAACATGGATACGGGAACCCAGCCCTGAAGATAGTCTCACGAGAGAAAGCAGTCTTTCCCGTTTACCCACTATCCTGCCGTTTGAAGTCATATGCCCTGTCTCGTCTTCTCCGAATAATGCCAGATCTGTATCCAGCAGAAGATGGTCTTCTTTAGGTGATCCCGGATACTTTGATGCTGAAAGCCCTGCTATATAAATATTCTCTCTTACGGTCGTGAGGGCCCCGTCTATCCCCGTAACAAACAGCTTACCCTCTTCACTGCTGCAGGATGCAACGCTTAAGCCTAACGCATTTTGGATTATTTCGTCATCTGAGAGCTTTACACCTGATGCGCGCATGATCCTTATCTCATCTTTTATCGCATTTACAGATGCACGGTCAAGCATCATCAAAAGCCTGCCCGCATTGGTCCCGGAGCCCTTACGTATGTATGCATGCTTTGATATAAACTCTTCAACAGGAAGTGCCAGTTCTTTTGCAAGAACCTCAAGATAAGGAAGGCACAGTTTTTTCTCTTTATATTTCTTATATGCTTTTTCGTCAGACGGATCTGTAAATTTCTCTTCATCTGCAACTGCTTTTTTAAAATCCGCAAGACGTTTTTCATTTACATTCTTGTCATTGGTCAGACGTAATCCGCACAGGATTTTTTCATAAGCCGATCTGTTAAAATCATCCGTTTTTTCCGGATAAATTCCGTTTATTACTGCACTGTTAAAAAAAGGACTGTCAAGCATGGAATTTAACAAATATCCGCTAAAAAAACCTCCGGATATCCAGCGATGATATAATGCCAGAAGTCCTGCAGGATTTGAATTGGTTATAGGTATGCCGCAACTAAATGTAATGGGAATATCATACAGAAGAGCAAGATCAAAGAATAACTGCCCGTAGACTAAAGGATCGGTTACCGCTACCGTGCATTTATCAACTGCATTTGTCTTGTAGATCTCATCAATTATTGCTTCGACTTCATTGGACGCACCGTAGCAGTCCTTAAAGCTATCTATCTTTACCCCGGCGCCCTCAATTTCAAACAACTCTGTCAGACTTGTTTCACGGGCCTTACCTCCGGATAATTTTGTAAGCAACGCCTTCTCTAGGGGATTTAAGGGATACTCTGTAAGATAAAGAAAATCGGCATCAAAAGGAACGCTTTCTGATAACGCTTTCCTGATCACAAAAACGGAATCTGTCAGCTTTCTTTCCTTAAGCAGTTTTATGTATTTTTGGTACACAGATACTATAGCAGCGTTCTTATCTGTGAATTCACCACGACTCATAATATCAGCTATAAGCTCTTCTTCATCCTTTTCCGCCACCAGACTCCTCATGCTTCTTATGGCTCCGGCAAGATCCTTCATGTCGGAATACGATGCAGTTTTAAAATATTCCACATCCATTGCGGCCTCTGCCACAAGCGCCGTCTCTTCTCGCCTGCTCACGAAATCACCGGGTATAGCAACCCCCGAACGCATAAGACTCATGCGCGCCAGTTCCACGGCGCTGCATATACGCAGATTAAAACTGTTTACACCATGCATTGCCAGACTCTTTTCCAGTTCAATTCCCATTGCTCCGGGAGTAAGGATGATACGCTCTCTCATACTATTTTCTCCTGCTTTATACAAATCTTTCTGAAAAATCTTTTAACTATATAAAACTCAGACATCTTTTATGAAGCAGCTCCACCAGTCTTCACTCAACTTATGAAATAATAATAACATTTTTTTATTATATCGGCTATTTATTCCGTTGTTATATGTTTATAAGGTTTTATCAAATAATAAAAGGCGGTTTAAGCCGCCTTTGTTTCATATTCATTTATTTTTTTCTCAAGCACATAATTTATGATCACATTTACACCGCAAGGCTCTTCAGCCTCTTCTATAAACTGCATTACAGTGTTTACCGGTCTGAAGCCGATAGAACGCAGAAGTCCTTTTGCAGGTTCATTTTCAAGAAGCGTGGACGCTGTTACGCAGGCACCGGGGATAAGGCCGGTCTCGCCGTTAAAATAAGCATTTATAAGCCTGGTGGCGGTTTCTTTACAATATCCATTGTTACGGTAATCCTTAAATATATGGAACTCTATATCCGCTTCATCACCTTCCGGACACAGCCCCACATATCCTATCATTTTACCG
>CACZTF010000257.1 GCA_902784025.1 uncultured Lachnospiraceae bacterium | reverse complement strand
GGCAACTATCTTTGCCTGTTCATCCCTGGCAGCTTCGTACTCTGCATTCTCCGACAGATCCCCCTGTTCTCTGGCTTCCTGGATCTTTTTGGAATTTTCAGGTGATTTTTCATTTTCAAGATAGGAAAGCTCTGACATGAGCTCATCATAACCCGTTTGCGTAATACTTTGTTTTTTCTGTTCCTGCTCCATCGCCTTAAAACCTCCGCCGGATGATATTATCATTAAAATTTTCTCGCATCACAACAGATGTATAAACACCTGTAAAATCAACCTTGTGATTATATACTTTATTATATGAACTGTCAAATTATCCGATTATCTACGGGAACATTTACAGATGGTTTAAAAGACACAGGTAACTTAAGCCCGACCGGCCCAAACCGGGCATGAAAAACGATCCAAAGATCATAACTTAAATATGATGATCCTGCTTTCTGCTAAAAAAAAGGGACACCAGAAATGTCCCTTCCCGATATTATTATCTGCAAAAAGCAAAGCTGCAAATCTCGCTGATACTTTTTATAATATCAGCCTTTTATTTCCTTAATAAGCTTGATGGAAGCAACGTCATTTGCGGTAAGTTCAAAATCCGTAGCTATAGCTTTGCCTTCCGGAGTCGTAATCTTTATATCTACTCTTGCACCTTCTACAAGTGATCCGTTTGCTGCCACTCCGCCGAATGCAATGAGTTTCGGATGATCCTTCTTGAAAAGCTTGTATCTGTCCTTAAGCTTAAGTAATTTCATGGGATTCATAGCCATTTTTCTGCCCTCCTGTAATAAAACAATTATCTTTAAGCTTCATAATATAACATAAACATTGAAAATGCAAAGCCTTTTTGACTGCATTTAAAAAAAAACTTGTAATTTGTGTACAAAATATGTTATAAAACTTTTTATAACCAAAATTGGAACATTAAATAAAGTATAAAAAATTGAAATCCGGAGGACAGAATTTTGTTTCTTACATGTTTAGATTTAGAAGGTGTTTTGATCCCAGAAATATGGATAGAATTTGCCAAGGCACGAAAGATTGATGAGCTTCTTATCACTACCCGCGAAGAGCCTGATTATATCAAACTCATGCACAGACGTATCGACATTCTTAACAGTCATGATCTTAAGCTTCAGGATATACAGGAAACCATCGCAACCCTTGATCCCCTTCCCGGTGCCAGGGAGTTTTTGGACGAACTTCGTTCTTTCTCCCAGACCGTGATCATTAGTGACACATTTCTTGAGTTTGCCATGCCTCTGATCAAGAAGCTGGGTTATCCGACCATACTTTGCAACTCACTTGATGTAGCGGATGACGGAACCATAAATGAGATAAAAATGAGAGTGGACAGCAGCGATCCGAAGCTTACCACAGTCAAAGCACTCCAGAGCATTGGTCTTGAAACCATAGCCAGCGGAGATTCGTATAACGATGTGGGTATGGTCACAAACAGCCTCGCCGGATTTTTCTTCAGGACTACAGACAAGATCAAGGCAGAATTCCCTGATGTTCCTACATATGAGGAATATTCAGAGCTTCTTGACGCCATTAAAAAGGCTCAGGGCATAGCCTGATCCCGGATGTATCTCCATTTCGGAAATATATCTGTTTGTATACATTATATTGCGTTGCGCAGCATACCATAAAAGACGGAACTTTTTTACAATGCGTTTTTAACTTTTAAAACGTACTTTGTAAAAAACTCCGTCTTTTTTATCTGTTTATTTCCTTTGTTTTTATGTTTTTTACGACCGGACACAATAAAAATTCCCGATACCGGTCACGAAAAACAGATCCTGTATGATCACTTACACGTTTCTTTTGTACCGTCCCTGTCAATATCCTTGCCAAGTTTCTTTGCATATACGGCAACGGCCAGGCATACAAGGAACATCCCCACGCTGGCAGATACGGGCGGTTTAAACACAACACTTGACGGCATTATGGCAAGTATGAGAAATAATACCGACACACACATCAGGACTTTAAATATATTTGCTGAATTCATTGCCAGATAATTTTTGATCTTAAAGCCGATCTTCGCTTCCTCTTCCATACTTTTTGAGATATCCTCTATCTTCTTTTCTTTGTCAGTCCTGATCCCTGAAAAGAATCCTGCACTACCGGCCAGTTTCATCTTAAGCCCGTCAAATATATTGGCTTGTTTTTTCCTCTCATCAGACAATATATCTTCTTTTGTATCCTCAGGCTCGGAAAACGTACGGACGTTTATTCTGCCGGACACACTGTTTTCTGCTTCCGATACGGCTTCCCTGAAAAACTCCTTACTGAAAGGAATTTTTTGATCATTGGTTTCATTAACGCCGCCGGTCTTTTTCCGGTGTTCTTTCCCATACTCCCTGTCGGTTTTGTTTTTCCGTAGACTCCCGAATACTTCCTCCGGATCAAAACTTTGCATGGAAACCTTTTGATATATGTCATAAACCCTCGCTATCGTATCCATATCGCTCTGATGATTGAATTTTTCCATCACACGCTCCCACATCATCCGTACCCCCTCATTAAAGCAGTCTTTAGCTTCTTTACCGGGGATGTATAAAAATTCATAGCATTTCTTTTCCGGTACGTAAAAAATACTGTCGGGGGAAACACAAACTTCTTCCATGTCAAGAAGGTATTCCCTTATATCCTCCGTGAGTTTTTCAAAGCTTCTGCATAACCTGTCTATATCCTCCCGGTCCATAATGTCATTCTCACCTGTGAACATATCGGAAAATCTGATCTTCCCGCTTATATCATAATAAACGAAGGTTTCTGCATTAAACTCTCTGGGAAATGCTTTCAATACCGAATCTATCTCATTTCTTAAAAACATCTTCCCTGTAAACAGATCACCGCCTTTCAGGCGTGACATAAGATATTCCTTTCCGCCTTCTTTTACTGTTATCAACCCGTCTGAATTTTCTTCATTATCATCATTTCCGTGCAGATCGTCATCTTCCTTATCTATGTCTTTATCTATATCTTCATCATTTGTATTATCAATATCCTGCATATCATCCTCCTGTTATTCTTTTTTCTTTATTGATCATCTGTTTTTCCCTGTCAGCATACCTATTGCGTTCCATCTTCTCATATTTGCCGCGGGATTGTGTGCATCTGCTTTCTCAGTTACCGATATGGTACCGAGCCTTCCGAACAAAGGCAGTAAGGCAGATGAATCCGCATATGCACTTACGGTTATTCCTCCATCCTCATTTTTGTATACTCTCGTATTAATATTCTTCAAAAACATTCCCCTAAAGCTTACCTCCTGCCTCAATGTATCTGAAGCTTTTGACAGTGTATCCGAAGACGGAGACTGTGTAGTGATCCTTTCCATTTCGATGGCACATTTCCAGCATTCCGACCTTATCATTACCGTATTCCTTACATAAAAACCGAGAGCTATCAAGGATACGGTTATGAACGTAAATAACGGTATTATCACCGCACCTTCCACGGTAAAGGATCCCCTTACCCTTGATCTTACAATTTTATTTATCATTTTCTTATCTTGTTCTTATTCTTTTACAATTTTTCATGATCGTGTGAATATTCTGCTGTTATTTATAAAAACAGGCTCACCGCCAGTCCCGCCCCCATAAAAGGGATAAAAGGGATCGTCTGGTCTCTTTTTATCTTTTTGGCAGCAAGCAGCATTATACTTACCACTGCACATATCAAAGACGCGACCAGAAGAGTAACACATACGGTATCAGCGCCTAATGCGACCCCCAGAACCGCTGCGAGCAAAATATCACCTGTTCCTATTTTTAATCTTCCCAATCTGACGATCAAAAACAAAAGTCCTGCCGGAATCGCTCCGATGACCATCATTATGATATTCATATCATTACTGACTAAATTCCATATGACTGAAAAGGCCAGCAAACCTATCAGCGACAGCAGTGATACACTTTTTTTCTTAATATCAGCAAAAGCGAGCACCGCCACCGCACAGATCAATATTATCGCCGGTAATCTCATAAATCCTATCTTCCCGTTATCCCCTTTCCCTGTTCTTTCAGACAAAGATGTCTGTCTCTTACTTTTGATACAGGTACTGTTATTACCTCATGACGTATCTTCACACAATTCGGGTTTATATGATATCTGTTCCCGTATTTTGTTATATATACATTCCCCGGAGTTATTCCTGTTTTCTTTGTGCAGGATTCACATCCCCTGTATCTTTCTCCTCCTGAATTTCTCAGGCTCCCCACATTAGAATAGCTTTCCGAATATACTGCCGGTTTAAGGTATGTGCAGTTTATATCCTCATGGTAAACACTTCCGTGGGGCGTTATATAAACCATTTTTTCCCTGTTGCTGCCATCCATGAACTCATCACCCAGCCACGCATAGCTTTCTATCTCCTGCTTTACATCTATGCTTCCACCTGACCAGAAAGCCAGAGGAACCTTTGCCTTATAAGCAGCAGTAATATGTATGGCTGCTGCTTCTCTGTTCAGCATATCTGTTGTCAGCACCACTCCGCCTGCTCCCCCCTCTATGAGCCCTGACGCTGTTGTGTGCTCCCGCATATTGTCCATAAAACAAACCTTTACTGCCCCCAGCGCCGCTGCTTTCGTAAATGCAGCGGCACCTTTACCCGGAGAAATTCCCAGAGAATATGGTGCTGAACCGGCACTTCTTACACTTTCGTGCACTGCCTGCCTGACACGCATCTGAACCCCCGTTACCATGATGATGCTGATGAGTATGGTTACGGCAAAAACGAATACAGGGATGACCATTGCTGCCTCGACAACCATGGAACCTCTGAAACGCTTACGAAAGACTGCATTTATCTTCATCAACGGATCGGGTATGTATCGCCTTACCTGTTTTAGTCCGTATTTGGGGGTTCCCCCGGTGTTCCGGCCTTTTACATCCGTGGCTTTGTGGTCAAAGAAGGATACCTTTGATCCAGGTCCCGGGCTCTTTTCAGTGTGATCATTTTTAAATATGATCCCATATGCTGCTATCCGTTCTTTCCCCTTTCTTTTTTCTGTATTTTTGTTTTTCGAGACCATGACTACCTCCCTCTTCTTTAAAAGCTGCCGGTTCTCCGGATAATAAAAGGCTCTATAGTTTCTTATCTTACGGAATAAGCATATTCATATTCCCTTACATACGGTTTCAGGGAATATGGCAGAGCAAATTCCGTATACAGACTTTGGGAAAACAGGCAGTTTCTCATACTGAATCCTGTATCCCCGCTATCGGCCATACGCATATCTATAACATCCATTGCTCTTCCGCATTTTACCGACACCGAAAGAAACTCCAAAAGGCTTCTCAGATACATCTCGTAACTTAATCCTGTACCGCCCTTGTCTCCCCCGGGATTCAAAGACCCGGCAAGCATGTTCTCAAGGCTAAGGTTCCAGGTCGCTTCCGTTTTAAAGACAGGAACCTTTTTACCGGAATACAACAGCTTAAGGTCGGAGATCGCCTCTGCATAACTCCATGAAGCCATGATGGCATAAGATCCCCCTTTTATTATCAGGGGGTTAAGCGTCCATCCCAACATGAGCGTTGCTGCCGCATCCGACTCTCCTCTCTTCTTTGCATCACTCATGATATGCAGCATATTTAACCCCTGTCTTATAAGAGCCAGTCTTTTCATTACATAATTCAGGTTATCCCTGTCGCTTTCTTTGCCTCCTGCTATATATTCAAGCTCATACCCGGGATTCGCACCCTTCATATCCGACTCTTTTATATCTGTGTAGGATTTAAATTTCAGAAACAAAAATTCTGTAAATGCCACATTACCCGCAGCATTCTCTCCTTCATATGACTTTCCCGTTATATCCTCGTTCTTTACACCCCCGGGATAAGACGCAGTGCGCCCTGACACCGGAGAGCTTCCAAGAACAAGACCTGTAAGATCTCCTTTCAGAAACTGTCTGATATTTTTAAACCCGTCTAACTTTTTTTTATCAGATTCCGGTTCCACATATGTAACCCCCTCTTCACGTTTGCGCCGTTCCATCTCTTCCCATACGCTTTTCCCCTTGCCCATATCCTCTTTGATGAAACTCAGAAAATTACCGTGGACATCAGACTCTCCCAGCGCGCTGTCGACATCAGACTCAAGAGATGAAAACCTCCTGCGAAGTTCATCCCCGCTTAAATTTTCATCACCCAGAGAAGATGCCGTTTCAGATATCTTTCCGAGATTTTCAAGACCTGATACGGACTTGCTGTCAGAAAGCTCCCCTGTAAGCTGTGTAAGATAATCAGAAACCGATTCATTTTGCATGTAATCCAATGCTTCTTTATAAAACGGCTCTCCTCCATTGTCAGTCATAAACACCTGGTCCGTCACATATGTGTTTTTAAGTACAGCAGGGCTTCCGCTCATATTGGTCCGAAGGACTTCGTTCATCCTTGCAGAAGCAGAGCTGTCATTTTTCAGGACAAATATCCCGTACTCATCAAAAACTTTATTTGAATAACCTGCAAATGCTGATTCGCTTGCAAGTGAACACGCTGAATCTATGCGTGCCATGGTTGAAGAAAAGATCGCTGATCTTATAAGTGTGAAGATAAGCGTGGAAATAACGGTAAATATCAGTATCGCATATACAGTAACCCCTGCCGGGGCTCTGATGCGATGAAATCTTTTTATCTTTTTATCATCGCAGATCATTTTTTCACCTTTCTTTATTTTTTATCAATAATACTGCTGTCACTTATCTGATCCTTTTTTACGAAAATGCTGTTTCCGTAAAGCAGACCTGCTGCTGTGACATCAGACAGTATTTGCCTGGCTGCTCATTTTACCCAAAATGGTATTTACAAGACCCGATATACGGCTCTTAAATATTATGACGAGACTGATCAGGACTATAGTGATCAGTATTATCTCCACAACCCCCATACCATCTTCTTTATGGATAAATCTTGATAATCTGCCCCTGATTCCGTTAAATATCCTGTTTTTAAAATTAATCACCGCTGTCATTTTTCTTTTTACCTCCTTATGATCTGTTTTATATCTCTTATTTTTCAGTTATCAGCTTTTGAACCTTACACGATGTAATAGTGTGCCGACAAAGCAATATCACATATTAAATACATCATTACGGCTTGATCACATAACGAATGATTTTGCCGCCGGGAGCAGGACTATCGCCATCACTACTCCCAGCATGAGCATCATGGGGAATAAAAGACGGGTCCCTGCTTCCTCTGCCCGCACCTTAACTGAGGCTTTCTGTCTCACAAAACTCTCTCTTGCCTCATTCTGCAAAAGCTTTTTCAGATCTCCCGTTCCCTTTTTTACATATTCGCTCAGATATGCTCCCAGTTTTTTATACTCTCTTACTCCGCACGCCTCACCGAATCTCGTATAAGCCTCCGTTTCGCTCATTCCGTTGTTCATCATCTCCAAAGCTTCATTCATCTTCTCATAACTTTCTCTTTTTCTTGCAAGCCCCGCCTTCCTGTCCTTAAGATATCCTTCCGCAACATTCCGCCAGGCAGCGAAGACCGTCATACCAGCGCCGCAAAGCAGTGACAGTTTGGAAGAAAGAGCTGCATAATCTCCTGACAGAGCATCGCATCTTTCTCTTTCAAGACGCTGAAGTTTCTGTTTTTCATAAAACCATACACACACTGCACCTGCTATACCCATAGGGATAAATATCAGCGGTGATATCTCCTCATCTTTGGTCTTAAAATATATCTCTCTGCCCTCTACCGCTTCCGGCAGGGGCACTGTATCATCTCCCGAATGCTTTGCATCCTGCTCATCTATGGCATTTTTTATCTCTTTTACATATCTTCCTGTTTCATCCTGCACAGGAGCCGTAACGGTCACTTCTACAATGCTGTCTTTAAACCTCTCGCCCATGCTCAGTCTGACGGGCAGGGCAACATATCTTGACTCATCCTCATCAAAATCCTCATTGCTTACGGTCCCGTCAAAGGAAACTGTCTCATAGTCAGATGAAGACCATTCTGCCTTTACCAGCCCGCCGGCATACGTATTTTTAAGCTCAAGCTTTGTACTTACATGCTCAAGATCCGGATTGCTGCCCTTTACCGTTTCTTCCAGCTCCATGTCTGCCTTTTCCAGAAGTTCTGTTATCTCCTCATCGGTATAGGATCTGGATGAAAGCTTTACATTTACCGGATAAGGGTCTTCACCCTCCGAAGTGTAGGCATTTATCTGCACCTCTTTAGTCTGACCGGCTTCAGGTCTTGATATCCCCGTGATCCTGTTATCCTGCATATTACGGGAAAATCCTACGGCCATGGACAGCATCACGGATCCTGCCAAAATAAGGATGATCTTGTTTTTAGTTGAAATCTGAAATCCCATATCATCACCTCTTTTTTTCTGTCCGGTCATACGGAAATATCCGTTATCTTCTCTGCCCATCTTATGGAAGCCAGATAAACAGCCGCACAGACACTCATACATATCACGCCTAAAATATTTCCGTACAGAGGCTCCACAAATTCTGCCGCGCTCACCCTCAGATAAAAAGTGATGAACAAAGGCATGGCACACAATATCTTCTGTTCGAATTTTTTCCCGCTGATCAAAGTATCTATCTCACGGTTTATCTCGTGCTTTTCCTTCATCTGGTCAGCCGTACTCCTTATAACAGCCACCAGGTTTCCGCCGCTTTCCATTGCATAGGCAAATATATCCGCAAATTCCTTTATAGCATCTATGCCAAGACGCTCCCCCATCTCGCGAAGTGATATCTCTACCCTTTCGTTCCTGTCTGCTCTGACAGATATCAGCCTGAACTCATTGGCGATGACCGACCTGTTATGAAGCCTGGCCAGCTCCTGTGCTGCCTGAACAAATGAATTCTCCACGGAATAGCCGGCCTGAAGCGCAAATGTAAGCGCTGTTATGCCGTCAATGAACTCCTCCTCATACCTTCGGCGGTTTTTTCCTTTAATGAGATTTATATTCTTTTTTATAAAGATAACCGCATATGGAAGGAACACGATCC
>CACZTF010000256.1 GCA_902784025.1 uncultured Lachnospiraceae bacterium | reverse complement strand
TGATAATAAGGATAAGGAAGGATATTGGCATTCTTTGTTTTTAAAATTGTTTTTTTATTAAGCTTTAGTTCTTTTAGAACTTCTTCCATGTTCACATTTAATTCCTTAAGCTCCGTTTGCTGGGTGTCCAACGCATTTTTAAGAGTTACATTCTCTGTAATGTATTTTTCATTATCTTTACGGAGCTTTTCAATCTCATCGTTACGTGAAGCAGCTTCCGTATCACGCTTACGGACGATATTTGCAAGGATATCCGTTTCAATATGTTTGATCCCTGATACATCATTATATGTATGGATCAATTTCATTATTTCAATATCTTTATTAAGTATATAAGGATATATATGATCCGCAAGATCATTTGCCATACGCATATTTTCCAGATCAAGCAACCGGCCATATCCGTTTTCCGCAGCGATTCTTGCAACATCCGTTATTCCGCTGATCACATGGGATAAATTATCACTGTCAAAACCGGTTTCATCAGAACGGTCAGAATAAGAATATATTTTTTCAGAAACACCGAAAAAACGTTCAGCCTTGTGCAAAGTTTTTACAAACCAGACAGAGTCGGCGATCTTCAGATGTGATGAAAAAAACAGTCTGTTGTCTAGAATAAGACGGCGGTCATAGATAAATTGTTGAAAACCCTGATCATACTGGTATTCTTTATATGAATAAAAACGGTCTTCTTTAAATGCATATTTTTCGTCTTTTTCTTCTTTTGAACATCCGCCGCCGCAGACTAACGCTTCATTTTCTTTAGCTTTGTTATAAAGAGTTTCCAGAGCTTTGAAATTGTAGTACTTATCGTCAGGATCTATAAAGGCGATATATTCGCCCTGAGCCTCCATGATCCCGGCATTTCTTGCCTTGTCAATTCCTTTGTTTTCCTGTTTTATGATAAGCAGACGTTCGTCTGACCAGGCAAGATCTGACAGGATTTCAAAACTGCCGTCAGTGGAGCCGCAGTTTATACATATCACCTCTATTTCCTGAAGGTTCTGCAAAAGCACGGTTTCCATACAGGAACGCAGGGTGTTTTCATGGTTACGGACAGGTATTATTATCGATATTTTAATATCTTTCATGATCGTGTTCCTTTCTTTAATGAATAGACGGGATCAAAAAACAAAAAGAGTATATGTTTTCTGAATATGTGTACTATATGATTGATTCATACTTTTTTAACCTTGTAATTTTATCATTTTATTTATCACTATTCAAGACAGGGGGAAGGTTCTTTGTCGTATAGTGTGCTACGTTTTTTTGCACTTAAAAAGGATTGTTTGATAGGCATCATATTGAACCGTAAATGTCCGACAAATACGCAAAAAAGCTGGAAAAACAGATGATTCCGGTTCTGATGATAAGAAGGACGACGGTCAGGATCCCGATTCTAATAATAAGACTTCTGGTGATGCTGATGGCGGATCTGAGAGCACGCCTTCCGGAACTTCCGGAACATCCGCTCAAAGCGGAGTTAAAAAGAGCACAGTAACTGATCCTCAGACGGGACGTACTTACAATGTTGTAACAGGCAATGCAAAGACACCCGGAACAGGTGACAGAAATAATTCTCTTATCTGGATCATTGCAGCAGTAGCAGCGGCAGGTGCCGGTGTGACAGCGGTTGTGATAAGAAGGAGAAAGAGAAAAGAGTAACTTTAGGAATATAATATATTAAGAAAAGTCCCGGTGGATTTACATCTGCCGGGACTTTTAATATATGCAGAAAAAAACAAAATATTTACCATTTAAGCTTTTTCACTGTTTTTAATGTTAGCGAGCAGGGTATCAGCATTTTCCTTGAGATATTCAGCCATCTCTTCTATGGAAACGCCAAGTTCCTCCTGCAGATATTCTTCAGCCACAAGGAGATTTGCTATCTTTACCCCGATATTTATAAAACCAAGCTCAACCTCTCCGCCGAAAACGATCTCCTCTTCTTCGCCGTCATCATTAACCTTGATGATAGTGTCAGGAATGTCGTTTCCATCTGAATCATAAAGATAAAGATTGTACTCTCCGTTTCCTGTAAGATCCAGTGCAATGGTGTCGATCTTTCTGTTTATCCTTCCGCTGTAAAAGGCTATATCTGCATAACCGTTGCCGGTAAGATCAAGGGCGATATCGCGCCAACCGCTGCGGACCAGCATCTTACTGAGTTTCGGGTCATTTTTTATACGCTTCTTTGCTTGTCCTATGCTTACTATTTTTGATTCCATGTCATGTACCTCCGCCAAATAAAAATATCATTTCCTAAAATCTAATGATACGGTATTTTATATACAAAAACAAGAAGAGATGGTGTTATTAATAATAAGTATTAAGTGATTTATAATTTATAATATTATGTGAATATTATTTTTTAACTATTATATAAAAATGATATGCTATCAAAAACAAATATCAGATTTATATTGTATAAACGGGAAAAAGTTGTAAAATAATTAACAAAGTACAGAGGGCTCTCTATGCTAACATGGAGAAAAAGCAGAAAAGATTTAATCATAGATTTTTTGAAATAGTGACAAGGAGGAGCACATGAAAAAGAAAATAATGAGACATATATGTGCAGGCGTGATGTCTGCCGGACTTGTATTGCTTCCTGCCGGTGTGGCATTTACATCGGTAGCGCCGGTAGCAGTGATGGCAAAGGAGGCTGCTGACGATTATTTTGATGGTGATACCTCGGGATACGTTGACAATTCAATGCCTTCTACGCTTAAAGAACAAGAAGATTTTAGGGGAGCCGTCGGTACGATCTTCTCAGAGGACGGCATAATTTATGGTCAGGAAGGACCGGTCATAATAAAGCAGCCTGAGGATGTTACAGTTAACTATCCTGAGGGATGCACCTTTCATGTAGAGGTGGAAAATCCTGATGAAGTGGAGTCCTATCAGTGGGTTATGCAGGATATAATCGGTCAATATTTTTTCCTTGAAGGAATCACTGCACAGACCGATACACTTAAAGTTCCCTCAACAAAACAGAATGGAAATGCATTAAGATTCTTTTGTATCGTAAAAGGTAAGAACGGCATATCGACCAGATCAGCCTCGGCTCATCTCACACAGGCAAATGCCGGAGAAAACAAGCCTGTGTTATATATGGAAGAGTATCAGACACCGAGTCAGAAACCTTTGAGTTCTCAGGGACATATGATCCCGAGCTTAACCGGATAAGTTTTGACTCGGCCAATAAGACCATCAGCAAGCTGGATTCCAATGGTAATATAAGCCGGACGACAGAGGAAAATGTGGGCTCGGGAGCACTCATTTTTAAGGATGGCATTTTCTTCCTGAATATCAATGATGCCAAGAAGCAAAAAGAGCCCATACAGTTTGCAAAGCTTGACACATCTTACGATATCAAGACAAATGATTCCGCCAACGGAAAAGTGACTGTAGAAAAGAGTACGGCATATCCCGGTGAGTTTGTAATAGTTAAGACTGAGCCGGATGACGGCTTTACAACCCAAATGGTAAAAGTTCTTGATAAGGACGGAAAAGAAATAGAAGTTAAAAGAATAGGCGATAATGCATTTACATTCTTTATGCCTGAAGGTGATGTGGAGATCAGTGCCACATTTGTGGATTCCGGAAATAAAAAGAATGATCCTTCAAGAGGAAATTCCGGTTACAACGGAGGCTCCGGCAGTGTAACTCCCGCCGGAACAGGAGATACCAATATGCTTCCTCTTTGGATAGGCATTGCTTCGGCAGCGGCTGCAGTGACCCTGATCACGTTTAAAAGAAAGAGAGGATGATGTTCAGATTTATGAAAGAAATTTTTTAGTGAGATAGAGAACCGGACGTTATATGTCTCACAAAAAAAGCACGACGCGTATCGTGCTTTTTTTGTTATGGTAATGGTCAAAGAGTTTTGATCCAAACTTGATTACATATCAGACAGTACCGGTGTTGCTCAGATCCGCAGTTTCCGAATAACTGTCTGCACGTGACTTAGTCACTGATTTCTTTATTTAATGATGTTATCATTCATCATATCAATTCCCAATAAAACTATAGAAACCCGGTACCTGACATATCAGCTCGAACATATCGTTAATGCTATGGATGTGTACGGTACTATGATCAATTATTTTTAAGAGGCCTCAAAACGGTCTTATTTTTACACTAATAATATGCAGTTTTTTATAACATTTCTTGAAGGTATCATATCATTTATATCTCCTTGCATGCTCCCGCTTCTGCCGCTGTATATAACTTATTTTGCAGGCGGTACGGACAAAAAGGAAGCAGAAAAAAAATACAGGATATTTTACCGGGCGCTCAGTTTTGTTGCTGGCTTTACTCTGATCTTTTCAATGATGGGATTGTTTGCCGGGACCATAGGATATCTTTTAAGATCTCATTCTCTCATCATAAATATTATGACGGGAGGAGTGGTTGTCCTGTTCGGTTTAAGCTATCTGGGGATAATACCTTTAAACTTTCTTAAAGGTTCAAAGGGGGGTAGATATGCCGGTAGTGTGTTGTCAGCCTTTGTATTCGGGATCATTTACTCACTGAGTCTTACTCCTTGTATAGGAGCATTTCTCGGATCTGCCCTGATGCTTGCTTCGTCATCGGGAACCGCAGCTGCCGGGGTGCTGCTCCTTATCACTTATTCCCTGGGACTTGGTATACCCTTCCTGGTATCAGCTCTGCTTACTGATAGCCTGAGTGGTTTCTTTGGTACAGTAAAAAAGCACTACAAGATAATTAATCTGATAAGCGGTCTGTTTTTGATCGTTCTGGGTGTTCTTATGATGACAGGTATTTTGTCCCGTATCATCGGTATCATGTCATAAAGCAGTTGTATATTCATTGATAAAAAAGGAGTACATTATGAATAAAAAAGTAAAAACGTTAATGATCCTGGCAGCAGTGTTTGCGGGAGGACTGGCAGCATCATTAACTGCGTATAATTCCCTGTCTTCCCGTGTAACTGCGTTAAATGATCCAAATGTTTTTGCACATGCTGAGACAGTGAGTATGCCCGGAGCAGAAATAACAGAGAATAAAGCAGAGCAGCAGGCGCGGGATTTCACCATGCTTGACCATAAGGGAAACACTGTAAAGCTTTCCGATCATTATGGTAAACCCATTGTGTTAAATTTTTGGGCATCCTGGTGTCCTCCATGCAGATCTGAAATGCCCGCATTTGAAAAGCTGTATGAGGAAAAAGGTGACATCGTAAATATAATGATGGTAAATCTGACGGACGGTTATAAAGAAGACACCGGCTCGGCAATGTCATATGCAGAAAAAAACGGTTATGGTTTTCCGTTGTACTTTGATACCCGGGGAGAAGGCGCAAGCAGATATGGCATTGTATCCATACCTGCAACTGTATTCATATATGCCGACGGTACCGTTATGGAAACACATATGGGTTCAATGAGTGAAAATGTATTATACTCTTATTCGGATGCATTATTAAGTGATCAGAGACAGAGAGACAGATAAAGGTTTCGTATCTCATATATAAAAGCAAAAAACAGGCCCATATTCCAAATTATCATTGTTGATAATAGGAGTGTGGCCTGTTTTTATATTAAAATAAGTAATCGAAAGGATAGTGATAATTAATTATGAGTAATGATTTTGATCATTATTCATGATCGGATTATATATCATATATGTATGATAATATTGTATTTTCTTCTATGGATTTAGGATTATTTTGTTTTAACTCAAAAAGAAAGCTGAAAAGGTCTTGAAACGAAGACCGCGTTCCCTGTTTTTTATACATTTGTTTAAAACAATGTGAAAAAAATGTTCATTTATGTTATAATAATAACTAAGGGGTGAGAGTTACAATGGTAATTGAAAAAAAGATGAGAAAAAGGAGAAGATGATCAAGATGAAAAAGAGAGTTATGATAGCAGCAGTTGCTATCGCGGGGTGTATAGGGCTTGCAGGATGCGGTGCGGGGACATCAGGTAGTACGGAGACCACGGAGAGCAAGCAGAGTGAAACAACACAGGAGCAGGCTTCGGTAATAGATTACATGGTGCTGGTCAATAAGGAAAATCCGCTCCCGGACAAATGGGAAGATGAGGTGTCACTTACAAAGTATACAAATTCCCTTGGCGATGAGGTATTAACAGAGAGCCGGGCTTATGATGCATATCTTGAGTTAAAGAAGGATCTCGAGGCCGAAGGTATTCATGTAGATCTGGACAGTGCTTATAGAAGCATCGAGGCACAGAAGGAGATAGTGGAAGATTTTACAAAAAAATACGGTGAGACCTATGTTCAGCAGTACGTTGCGGTTCCGGGTTATTCAGAGCATCATACGGGATTAGCATTGGATCTGTACCTTAATGTAGATGGTAAGGATGTATATTATAACGAAGATATGGTCAAATACCCTGAAATCTGGGAAAAGATACATGCTAAATTAGCTGAACACGGTTTTATACTACGATATCTTGAGGGAAAAGAGTCCATTACCGGATTTAATTATGAACCATGGCATATACGTTATCTGGACGATCCTGAAGTAGCTAAGGAGATAACGGAAAAAGGTATAACTCTCGAGGAGTACCTGGGCATACTTCCCAAAACTGATGTTACCCCGCCCAAAGAATAAGATGTAGAAACTTTACGTATGTAAAAATAATATGATCAAAAATATTATTCGTATTAATTAATGGTTGCATTTATAAAACCTTTGTGATACAATAACATTGTATAAAAATTAACAAAGGAGGGAAATAATCATGCGATTTCCTAATGCATTTAAGGGTATAAGTAAAGTTTTTGCTGCAGAAATACTTAAGCTTATAGCTACAGGTCTGATCATAGCAACCGGTGTGGCCGGCGTTGTATCTGTATCTCCTGAACTTATTGAGAAAGCGGCTGAGGGAGCACAGATCTCGGGAGATGTTGCAGCAAGTAATGTAAACCTTGGTGGTATAATTGCTATGGGTATCCTTGGTGTAGGTGCTATGATACTTTACATAATAGCTTATATCATGAACCTTGTAGGTTTAAGACAGGCTTCAAAGGATGAAGATGCTTTTGGTAGTGCATTCGGCATTTCCATAGCAGTCCTCATAATATCCATAGCCACTGCTGTACTCACTGCTTCTTCCATCGGAGGAAATATTCCTGATGAGATCGCATCTACTGCCAGAACAGTATGTGAGATCATTGTTATGATCCTTGTTGTTACAGGTATCATGAATCTGTCAGACAGATTGAACAACGAAAGAATGAGTGGCTTAGGAAGAGCGATCATTGTTATAATAGCTATCTTCGTCATAGGTGCGGCAGTAGTCACATTTATATCCATATTCTTCGGAGGTTACGGATGGGCTCAGAGAGTTGACGGAATAATAGATATAGTCCGGGGTGTTGTTTTGTTCATAGGATATATCGCATATATCATTTACCTTGGCAAAGCAAAGAAAATGCTCAGGGCATGATCGATCACAATTTGGAATAAATACAGCGTAAGACAGGGGACGATAAAGACGATACGTTTCTCTGTCTTTTTATTTGGAATTCTTTATGCCGGTATCTTTGTGTTTTTGTTGTGTTTTAGTCGTGTTTTTTGTATACTTTTAGTGACGGGTTTGATAATAATCATCATAGCAAAGATCATTCAAAAGGAGGTAACTTATCATGTTAAACATAGTTGTATCCATTTTTGAGGTTGAAAGTGAAGCATATCAGGCTATCACTGAGCTTAAAAACAATAAAGGAATAAAGACATCCATCATGCCCGAAGCCGTTCTTGTTGACAAGCAGAACGGAAGCTACAAGATCCTGGACAGTTATGTTCTTGAAGACGAAACTGTTGAAAATACTGCCCGAGGCGGACTTATCGGTCTCTGCATTGGTATCCTGGGAGGTCCGGTGGGGATGCTCCTGGGGGCAGGGGTCGGCTCTCTTATAGGAGCAGCTGCATCCACAGATAATACTGTTGAAAATACATCTTTACTGGAGCAGATAATCGGAAAACTCGGCGATGATACCATTGCTATCATAGGTCTGGCTGATGAAGATGATGAGAGTGAGATCGATGCATTGCTTTCCAGGTACGATACGATAATCGCCCGCTTTGATGCTGCTGTTGTAGAACAGGAGGTTGAAAAAGCCAGGGAAATGGAAAAGGAAATGGAAAATCTGGCTAAGCTGGAAGTGCGTAAGCAGAAAAAGGAAGAGCACCAGGCTAATGTGGAAGAGCGCCGCAATAAGATGAAGGCCCGTGTTGCAGCAATCAAGGAGAAACATAAAAAAAAGGATGATGAGTAATAAGTACTGAACATGGAATTTTCGAAAAGTAAAGAAAAAGCATAGTAATAAAAGGTAATAGTTTATGAAATACAAAATAGTTACATCTTTATTACTGGCGGCATTGGCATGCACAGGCGTTTCGGCACCCGTTGTGCCGGTAATGGCTGAAGAGACGACGCAGCTCCAAGGGGAGGCACCGGATCTTCAAGCCGGAACTGTCAGTTATGAGGATGTAAAAAAGGCTATGGACACGGTAAACGGTGCAGTGGATAACCTGAAAGAATACTTTCCTTCAGGGACTTCCACGGTTAAGGATATATTTAGCGCCTTTTCTTCCGTGGGAACTGTTTTAGGCATAGTGAACGGAAGTGTGTCCTTCTTAAGGCTTATAGGACTGATAGATGATTCTACCCAAACGGCACTGTCCAATATACAGTACCAGTTAAGCGCGATAAATGAAAAACTTTCCGAGATGGATGCCAAGCTGGACAATATCACGCACAGGATGGAGCAGATAGGCGCAAAAGGGGCGTTTGACGCCCGTACCATAAAAGCTATTGAACTGCGTCAGAACTGGCATGCCTTTAATAAAGATTATATGGAATCGGGTCTGGATAAGCTCATGACACAGTACAATGCCATGCTGCTGGATGGCTGGAGAGCCTGGATGCTGAACTCATCAGCATCAGCCCGGAACAAAAACGGTGTTGATAACAGGCAGATCATAATACCGTATAGAAATACAAATGGCAGTTATGAGCTTGTCTGCACAGGTGAGAATGG
>CACZTF010000255.1 GCA_902784025.1 uncultured Lachnospiraceae bacterium | reverse complement strand
AGCTTGTCGGTAGTGTCTTTGATCTTAGTTGTCATAATAATAATCCTCCTTGGTAATAGCCTGAGTCAAAAAACAGGTTTAAATACTTTTAATCATCTGCGCAATGATGCATTGCAAAGATGTAAGGTATTATAGCATATTTGTACTGATTATTTAAGAGAAATAATAAAAAAGCTTTATGATAGTTATGTAATATTTGGTATAATGGAATACAAATAAGGATATCATCTTTATAAATTATTTATAGTAACTGAATCATAGTATTTTTTATGAAAGGAGAAAAAAATGATTGACATAATCTGCTATCCGAAATGCGGTACCTGTAAAAAGGCCTTGAAATGGCTGGATGATAACAAAATCGAATATGAATACAGAGATATTAAAGAAAAAAATCCTAAAAAGACAGAGCTGAAAAAATGGTATAAAGCCAGCGGTCTGCCTTTAAAGAGATTTTTTAATACCAGCGGTATGATATACAAAGAGATGGGGCTGAAGGATAAGCTTGCATCCATGTCAGAGACCAAGCAGATAGAACTGCTTGCAAGTGACGGACTTCTTGTTAAGCGTCCTATTCTTATTTCCGGTAAAAAAGTACTGGTAGGATTTAAAGAGAAGGAGTGGGAAGAAGAGTTGTTGTAATTAAAGAGGTGAGTTAAATGATAACAGGTGCATGCATGGTTCCCCATCCTCCTATAATACTTCCGGAAGTGGGAAGAGGCGAGGAGAAAAAAATAGCCGTAACAGCAGATAGTTTCTGTAAAGCAGCCCGGGTTATAGCAGAATCAAAGCCGGAAGTTCTGATAATATCTACGCCCCATAGTGTTATGTACAGGGACTATTTTCACGTTTCTCCAGGTAAAGGCGCCGCAGGAGACATGGGGCTTTTCAGAGCACCGGAGGTGAAGTTTAAAACTGAATATGACACAGAACTTACAGACGCTATCTGTAAACTGGCTGAAGAAGAGGGCTTTCCGGCAGGTACAGAAGGTGAAATGGAACCTGAATTGGATCATGGTGTAATGGTACCTCTTTATTTTATAAATAAATATTATAGAGATTATAAACTGGTACGTGTGGGACTTTCCGGACTTTCACTAAAAGCACATGTGAAATTCGGCCGACTTCTCCGCAATGCTGCCAATGTAATAAATAAGCGTGTGTATTATATAGCAAGCGGTGATCTGTCTCATAAACTCAAGAAAAGCGGCCCGTATGGTTTTGATCCGGCAGGACCTTTGTACGATGAAAAGATCATGCATACCATGGGTAACGGCGCATTTCAGGAACTTACGGAATACGACCCGGTTCTATTGGTTTCTGCAGCAGAGTGTGGTCACCGTAGTTTTTGTATTATGTCAGGTTTTTTGGAAGAAACAGGTTTTACTGCGGAAACATTAAGTCATGAAGACGTATTTGGTGTCGGTTACGGAGTATGCATTTACAAAGTGTGATCTCCGGTGATGATCTTGATAAGTCTCTTATGTTAAAAATGGGCATTAACCAACAGGAGTATTTTATGTATAGATATGTTTCCAAATTATTGGTATATCGTAATATCGGGGCTGACAGTATTCTTTTCAGGCTTGCGGATATAATAAAGGATATGGATTCCGGACATCACGACAAAGATCAGATATGCTCCCGTTTTTTTGACGAGATAAACAGGCTGCTCCTGCTAGCCACAGAGTATGGATTTGATCAAAACATTTGGTATAGCTATATCGCTTATCTGCTTGCAATGACCGAAAATCCTTTTACGCTCTGCACGGAAAAAAGAGGAGCTGTGGACGGTACGGTCAATCAGCTGGTCATGAATGACTTCAGGTCTCTTAAGGCGATCATGGACTATGATTTTTCCCGGATCGAGAATTATCTGTCTGTAAACTATTTCACTTTGCTGAAAGATTACAATGCTGTCAGAAAACAAGAGGAACAGTATAACGTAAATGTATCTTTAAGGATAAGCGAATTAAAGTCTCTGATCAGTAAAGCCAAGAACGCTGAAGAATTGTTTGATGCTGCTATGGACTTTTACAAAAAATACGGCGTGGGCAGCTTTGGAATGAATAAAGCCTTCCGTGTGGACAACAACAGGATATTGGTTCCAATCATGACAACCAGTGATGTCACATTTGACGGCTTAGCAGGCTATGAACGACAAAAACAGGAATTGATAGGAAATACGGAGGCTTTTGTTTCAGGGAAAGCAGCTAATAATGTTCTTCTTTATGGAGATGCGGGAACGGGAAAGTCTACCTCTGTAAAGGCACTTCTGAACATGTTTTATGACGAGGGGATCAGGATAATAGAAATCTACAAGCATGACTTTAAGCTGCTTCCTGAGATCATCAGCAAGATAAAGGGGCGCAACTACAGGTTTATCATATACATGGATGACTTGTCGTTTGAAAGCATGGAAACTGATTATAAGTATCTGAAAGCTGTGATCGAAGGGGGTATGGAGGTGCGTCCGGCCAATGTTCTGATCTATGCCACATCAAACAGGCGCCACCTTATCCATGAAACATTTACTGACAGGGGTGATGGAGGAGATGATATTCATAAAAATGAGACCATGGCCGAAAGAATGTCTTTGTCTGCAAGGTTCGGTCTTACTATAGGGTATTTCAGACCGGAAAAGGCTGAGTACTATGAGATAGTCAAAAAACTTGTGGAAAAAAAGATTCAGGATAAGATGAGCGAAGAAGAGCTGCTCGCGCGTGCTGACGTATGGGCGCTCCGTCATGGCGGTATGTCCGGGAGAGTAGCTAAACAATTTGCAGACTTTTTAGGAGGTTTATCATGAAGGTTCTTATTTTAAACGGAAGTCCCCGTACAGAAGGTAACACTGCACTCTCAATAAAGGAGCTGGCAGTTACACTTGAGGCTGAGGGTGTGGAGACGGAAATGATCCGGGTGGGAGATCGGGATATCAGAGGCTGCATGGCCTGCGGTGCCTGTTCCAAACTGGGCAAATGTGTTTATGATGATGTTGTGAATGAGATAGCCGCGAAATTTAAGGAGGCAGATGGTCTTATACTGGCATCACCTGTTTATTATGCTTCAGCAAATGCTACACTTATCGCCTGTCTAGACCGACTTTTCTACAGTGCGAAGTTTGACAAGACAATGAAGGTGGGAGCAAGTGTAGTGGTAGCAAGAAGAGGAGGGTGTTCTTCCACATTTGACGAATTAAATAAATATTTCACCATATGCGGAATGCCTGTCTGTTCAAGCCAGTACTGGAACTGTGTGCATGGGCGTATACCGGGAGATGCCGCGCGGGATGCAGAAGGACTGCAGACAATGAGGACTTTGGCACGTAATATGGCTTTTCTCATAAAGAGTATAACTCTGGGTAAAGAAAAATTCGGGATTCCTGAGAAAGAAGAATGGAAGCCTACGCATTTTATTAGCTGAAAAAGCCGGTTAGCGTAGACTTTTGTTTTATATGGTGTTATAATTCGTGTACATATGTTTATAAGGCGGTGATTTTGTTGGCAACTTTACTATTTGTGTACACTGTGATGGATGCGTGGCGTGAAAAGTATCATAGTATTTTTGTTTCGGATGACGAGGATGATAATATTATCTGTATAGATTGCCGAAAGTGCTTAATATCTAAAAAGACTGTCAGCAAAGAGGTGATAGAACAGATAAAAGAGATAATAAATAAAGCAGACATTTCTACTTTTAAGTATACGCCTTGTAAAGATGATGACGGCTTTACAGATGGTGTGATAAATCATTTTTTTATAAACGGCAGCGAAATGTATAAAGAAATAGAAGTGCATGATATGTCACGGGTAAAGAGCGAGACGATAAAGCCTGTTAAAGATATTTTGAACGGGATAAGAGAAGTTCTTGTTTTAGAAGGTGTCGAACAATATTATCTGAGTCTCTTATTTGAGTAAGAAACAGGGCGCGATTTTTGAGCGCTCTTTTTTGATGGAAATCCTTTCCTGTACCGGTACCTGATCCCTAAGCATAGTATTTATAGTTATAATACAGACTTAAAGTGATCAACGACCTGTTTATCTGTGCCATCCCGCCCGACCTGATATCGTATAATACAGACTTAAAATGATACGATTACAAAAAAGGAATAGATGTATCAATAATAAAAATGTTATAATAAAACAAAAAAACACAGGAGGATACTACCATGAGAAACATTTTGATCATTTCCGGACATACAGATCTTGAGGATTCGGTGGCGAATAAGACTATACTGGAAATTATCGGAAATAAAATGCCTGAAGCGGAAATAGATTATTTGGATAAGTTATATCCGGATTACAGGATAAATGTCGAAGCAGAACAGGAAAGCTTGTTAAAGCTGATATTATCGTGCTTCAGTTCCCTGTTTTCTGGTATACCATGCCATCCTTGTTAAGTAAGTGGATGGAGGAAACATTTCAGCATGGATTCTCTCATGGTTCGACCGGAGACAAGCTTGAAGGGAAAAAGCTTTTGGTATCCATAACAACAGGGGCTCCTGAAGAAATGTACCGCAAGGATGGTGTGATGGGATATGAGATAGAAGAATTCCTTCCTTTCATACAGGCAACTTGCAATCTCTGTGGCATGGAGTACGCAGGATTCATACATACAGGAGGTGTGTCTTATCAGATGCGCCGTGACCCGGAACTGCTGACAGAGTTAAAAGCTAAGGCTGAAATGCATGCACAGAGATTGATGGAAAAACTTGACAGTATGTGAGTCACATAATGATAAAGGAGAGGATCATGGGTTTTTTATTTGTTGCATTAGGCGGGGCTGTAGGAGCGACAGGCAGATACGCTATCAGCTTGATACCCTGCAAGACCGCTTTTCCCACACTTACATTTATAACAAATATCGCCGGGGCGGTTCTTATCGGGTTTATCGTTGGTGTAGCTGAAAATAAAAGTGATCTTTCACCTAATGCGGTGCTCTTTTTAAAAACCGGGATATGCGGGGGATTTACTACATTTTCAACTTTTTCCCTTGAGGCTTATAACCTGTTTCATAATAAAGACTATGTGACGGGCGGTATATATGCGGCCTTAAGCGTGGGCTGCTGTATATTCGGTATATTTTGTGGCAAGAAACTGGCGATGTTGGTTAAAGCGTGACAGTATTAAACTAAATGCCGGGTATGGCAGGGTGTGGAATGTGCCGCTTTATATTATGGGAGATGTATTTGGTGTTCTTCTTATATTCATACATTTGCATACATAAATAAAGAAATATCACAAAAAGAAGGACTGTGAAATAGTACAAAAAAGAACGCTTTCAGGTATTAAAAACCCGGAGGCGTTCTTTCTGTTAAGCTGTTGAAGGGAGTCGGACCCTCGACCTCTTCATTACCAATGAAGTGCTCTGCCACTGAGCTACAACAGCAAAAAAATTATTTGTTTCTAAACAACTCAGATAATATATCAAAAGACGACTGATTAGTCAAGGTTTTTAATTTTATTCAGTAAAAAACACAATAAACTCTTAATGGCAGATTCGAAACAACGCAAAGGTTTTGACTGGTTAATCCCGGATAAAACAAGTCTGCTTGCTAAACAAAACAAACGTTTTCTACATTTGCGACGTTTTGTATATTGTAATATTATTTTTTTCTTGTATCATCTTTTCTTGCATTGCAGTTATACAGAAAAAAATGAATTACTTCTTTTTCGAGATCGGAATCGAAAAAATTTTTTTGTTTTTTAATCGAACTGAAAAGGTTCAACTTTCATCTTTATTCCTTTAGTTTTTTCATGAATGGAAATTATAGGGTTCTGTCTGTAATTGTCTTTGTTTTATAAATCTTCATTTTTGTTTTATTAATTCATTTTCTGTGGTGCTTAATGTGATATTGATCTCATAAATTCTGGATCAATAATTTCGGACTGATTTTTTGTTGCAAAAAAATGATACTGTGATCATTAGATCAGTCTGTTCTTTCAGAATGCGGAGAAACAGTCAGACGGTTTTTTTATGATCTTTCCGGCTATGACCGTTTCAGGCTGACAGTGTAGTTATGTATAGAATGATATCCGAACTATTATAAGTAAAAGGGAGGATATTAATAATGAATAAGGAACTTAATTTTTATTATTGTGACCATAATGATGTGATCGCAGAGAGGATAGGTGATATTCTTGAGGATATGGGAATATTTGAGTTTTCAGCTCTAGTTAAACATGAAATGAATCTTTACGGGATCCTTGAGCGACGGATTTTTGATATAGATGATTGGTATGTTAAGAATAATTGTATCGTTACAATAATACCGTTGACCGTACAATAATAACGT
>CACZTF010000254.1 GCA_902784025.1 uncultured Lachnospiraceae bacterium | reverse complement strand
ATCACTCTCGGATGGTCTGAACTGCCTGACAGCATATACGCCGACAGCTATGGCGGGACAGTTACCCTTACACAGCGTTTTGCAGATAAAGACCATGTAAATGTAACTGAATCCGGTGTGGTCATAGCTGATGACGGTACGGTGTTAGAGCCCGGTACTCTGGAAGATGCAGGCATCATAGCAGGTAAAACACTGATAGCCTATGACATGGGCGGTAACAGCGGCGGGGATATTCCATCCACTAAGCCTGCTGAACCTGCAACAGAGCCCAAAGCAGACGGTAATTCCGGTGCGGATAGCAGGCCGGCACAAAGCAGCACTTCACAGCCTGTAAGCATCTCACCGGCTGCAGGCACTGCCGTAAGTGTAAAGTCAGCACAAACAGGAGATGTTAATTATATGCCGGTATGGGTGATAGTAGCAGCTGCTTCGGCGGCAGGTATTTTGATCACGATAAGATTTCGTAAAAAACGTTGTTAAGTTAATAATAAAATAAGATCAGGAATAGTCGTTGCAGAATTATATTTCACATCTAACAGATCAATTATTGCATTGACATTCGCACATTAAATATAGCATATTTAATGTGTAAAAGGTTGTGATTGTATGAGTCAGATCATAGATGAACTTATAAATGAATCAACAGATTGTCTGGTAAAAACAGATGATGTGAAAGACAGGGGGCAGATACAGATAATTAATAAAAAAGTATGTAGACGATAATTAATAAGGAGATGACAAAATGAGCAAGGTATTAGTGGCATATTTCAGTGCAAGCGGGGTTACAAAGCAGTTGTCAGAGAGAATGGCCAGGGCTATAGATGCTGATATTTTTGAGATCGTTCCTCAGGAGCCTTACACAAAAGCCGATCTTGACTGGACGGACAAAAACAGCAGAAGTACCGTGGAAATGGAAGACCGCAGCTGCCGTCCTGCCATAGCCGGCAAGGTGGATGACATAGGACAGTACGACGTGATATTTACAGCATTTCCCATATGGTGGTATCGTGAGCCGTCGATCATAGACACATTTCTGGACAGCTATGATCTAAGCGGCAAGACTATCGTGCCTGTTGCAACATCAGGCGGATCCGGCATGGGTGAGACAAGCGCTTCCATGCAGTCCGTCGCTCCCGCTGCAAATGTAGTGGAAGGAAAACGCTTCGCCATAGATGCAGATGAAGATGAGCTTAAGGAGTTCGCTTCGAAATGGATATAATAGATAGTTCATTTGATCTTGCTGTTCATAGTGTAGATGATTATCTGGATATGAGAAAGATGAATACATGCTTATAGTATACGATATGTATGCAACGCACAGAATGTTCCCTTTTGGGGGCATTTTTTTATGTACTATCAGAAAAAACGTATGTTAACAGCATAATGTAGATCTGTTAGAATATTTATACATAGGTCAATGCGAAAATAACGTTGACACGTTTTTTTTCTGAGAATAAAATGTAAAAAAGTTGCAGAAAACCCGATAGCAGATAATAAAGAAGCAGATATGGAATACGGTTTTTCAATAATAATGTTTTGCCTGTCCGCAGGGATATTGCTTTACGCACTCTTGATACGCTTCGGCGGATACAGCTTTATACCGCGTAACTGGTATACGAAACCAAAAGACGAAAAAGCATACGCTATACAGTTCTCAAAGATACTTGCATTCGTCGCCATTGCCCCGGCTGCAAGCGGATTTGTCGGTCTGGCAGGAGAGGGGGCACTGTCCGTTGCCTTTGTGGTTTTACTCGGGGGATTTGTGGCTTTGCTGATCATAGGAATTAAGTTTTTCTGGAAAAGTGATTTATAAGAAAGAGAGGTGCCTGTTTGAGGATCATAATATCGCCTGCGAAGCAGATGAAGGTAGATACGGATACATTTACATGTGAGGAACTACCTGTTTTTATGGACAAGGCTGAGGTTCTTAAAGATATCATCCGTGAAATGTCTTACGAAGAGAAGAAAAATCTTTGGAACTGCAGTGATAAGATCGCACGGCAGAATGAAGAGCGTTTTGATAATATGGATCTGAAACGGGGGCTCACCCCGGCGCTGCTTGCATATGACGGGATCCAGTACACATATATGGCACCTTCAGTGTTTGAGGACGGACAGTTTGATTATGTGCAGGAGCATCTGCGGATCCTGTCAGGATTCTACGGGGTTTTAAAGCCTATGGACGGGGTGGTGCCTTACCGGCTTGAGATGCAGGCAAAGCTGCAGGGGGAGGGCTTCCGGGACCTTTATGACTTCTGGGGCCGGTCATTATATGATGAGGTAAATGATGCAGACAGGGTGATCATTAACCTTGCTTCCAAAGAGTATTCTGTCTGTATTGAAAAAAATCTTCAGCTGGAAGACCGCTTTATAACCTGTATTTTCGGTGATCTTAGCGGTGGGAAAGTGGTACAGAAAGGTGTATATGCAAAAATGGCCAGAGGTGAGATGGTGCGGTTCATGGCCGGGATAAAGGCAGAGAAGCCGGAAGATATAAAAGCATTTACCGGATGCGGGTATGTGTTTGATGACGGACGGTCTACGGAAACGGAATATGTATTTGTAAATAAACAAGTTTAAAACGAGATAATAGCACAGGAATTCTTATGTATAGGAGAGGACTTTAAGTTTTTTCTATGATAGCGCAGTTGGGGTTTGTATCGGGAATATATTTGGGAACAATCCGGGTAATAGGGAGAGTTTTTTTGTATAGAAAAACAAAAAGTGCTTGACAAAGGGAAAAAAATATTATACCGTTTTAACAGAAAAGTTAGCATACTCTAATATAATATTATCAGAGGTGCTTTTTTTAGGAGATTGCAGTTAGCAAAAACTAATTGGAGCTAACTGATCTGCATCCGTATCAGGATGCATTAATTTTGGGAAATAAGTTAGCATAAACTAATGTCGTGTGCGTCTGTAAAGGGCGCATTATTCGGACACTTTGGTTAGTTTACGCTAATAACAGGCGCCTGCTTATCAGGTGCTTTATTAAGATAATAAAGTTAGTGTTTGCTAATGAGTTAATGCTAACCCATGACTGCTGAGTTTCTTTCGTAAAAAATAAATCGTTATGAAAAAAGCAGTATGGATACAAGAAGCAATAAAACACATGGAGAGGCAGTTATACACGGGCTGAAATATTAATTATGCGTCATGTAACATTTTCAAAAATAAAAAAGAAGAAGTGGCTTGGAGCGGTCTTACTGCTTTTGCTGTTTTTACATATATTGCCGTCCTTTACCACAAATGCAGATGTGCAGTATTACGAAAAATGGCCTGAGTATGAAGCGGCAAACAATATACAAAACGTTACCT
>CACZTF010000253.1 GCA_902784025.1 uncultured Lachnospiraceae bacterium | reverse complement strand
CTCAAGGTCTGTAAAACCCTGCCCGGGCAGACTTTCTGATAGAGATTTTACTGATTTATCAAGAAATGCATCCATATCAGCATCCTGTGTATTATTAATGCTGTGTTTTTCCACTGTTATACTGGCATTTTTATTTTTATCATTTGAAACACCGTACATTATAATTGAGGTCTTGCCTTCATCAAGAGCCTGTTTTGCTTCTTCATTTGTAAGAACATCTTTTATGCTGCTGCTGATGGTAGCAAGCTGCTCTTCATTTAGCAGCCGCCAATCCTCATTACAAGTAAATTTTATGTTAAAAAAGTCATTAGTGTATACGTTATCTTTAACTTCTCCTATATTAAATAGAGCATCTGTTTCCTCTCCGGAAAGTGTAGACTCTGCCGTTACTTTATCATCAGTATTATCATTATTACATCCCGCTATGCCTGCAGATAGCGTGATGGCCGCTATAAAAGTTGTAATAGTTAAAAATCTTCTCATTTTTTTCTCCGATCATTAAAGATCTGTTACTTCCTTAAATCCCTCTGTATAAATCTCGTGTAATTCCTCCTTTTGTTCGGAGGTTAAAGGATCGGAAGAATCATTATGTCCAGTTACTGTTCCCGGATGTTCCTTAACAACAACTCCGTGCCTGACAAAAAAAACATGCGGCACATATAAATGCTTCTTACCATCGCTGTCAGTATCAAGATAATTACCGAAATAGTTTACAAAAACATCATAATCATCCATGTCGGTGTTTGATTTCCAGGAAGGGTCTTTTCTGGTATCAATATACGCAATATCCATACCGTATTCTATTGCTGTGTCATTTAATATGGTCAAAACGCTGTTACACCAGGGACAGTCTTTATACCCGCAGTAAAGGACAAATGACTCTCCGGCTTTTATTGCTTTATCAACATCCCTAACACTAACAGATTTGAATTTAGTATCTCTGTTATAGTTTTTTAAGCCATCATATCCGCTCATATCAGTATATTCAAAATCATTCAGGAAAGAATCCTGTTCTACCGATTCAACTATTCCGCTTTTATCACAAGCTGTCAGCCCCGTTAGCGTAAAAAGTGCAACCACAGTAAAGAACACGGTCAAAAAACGCTTGTTCATATATTGATCACCTCTGATTATTCATAGTATTATTTCTGACATATTACCATAACAGGCTTTAATAAGTAAAGAGGTCATGTATACTATAAAAAAAGAATCCATTTGAGTATCTTTTAATAAATAAAATGATATCTTTGTTATTCGGCAATGTAAATATTATTTTACGTAACAATCAGTTTTTGTTATAATTACAGGCAAGTTTTTTTAACAGTATAATTTTGACGATCGGAGTACATATGAATTATTGTGAACTTAAGCTTAATGATGTAGCTAACGGTCCCGGTGTCAGGGTTTCACTTTTCGTAAGCGGATGTACACATCACTGTAAAGGTTGCTTTAATGAGGAATCCTGGGATTTTAATGCCGGCAGGGAATTCACTGAAGAAACGATAGAAACTATCATCAGTGCTATGGATCATGATTATATAAAAGGAATCACACTTTTAGGCGGAGAACCTTTTGAGCGAACGAACCAACAAGGACTGCTCCCATTATTGCGTATGATAAAAGATAAATATCCCAACAAAGATGTCTGGTGTTTCACCGGATATCTGTTTGACAGGGACATAATGGGACACATGTTCAATGAATGGGAAGAAACTCCTGAAATGCTTAAGATGATCGATGTACTTGTAGACGGAGAATTCATACTCGAAAAAAGAAATCTTATGCTGAAATTTAAAGGATCCGAAAACCAGAGAACCATTGATGTTAAGAAATCACTTGAATCAGGCGAGGTAGTTCTGTTTTATTGAACATATAATAACGGTTATTTCTTTTGATGTTTTTCGCATAACAGATAAAAAAACTTTTTTTACAAAAAATAATCAGAGTAATATAAAATGAGGTTTTTATGAATATTAAAAAAACAGAGATTAAATACAAAAAATTAAATGATGATGCAAAATGTCCTTCATACGGAACAGATTTTGCAGCAGGTGCAGATCTGTTCAGTGCAGAAGAGGAAGTTATCATAAAACCCGGAAATACTGCTTTTATACATACAGGTCTGGCTTTGGAAATTCCGGAGGGTCTGGCCGGTCTTATATATGCAAGAAGCGGACTTGCCTGTAAAAAAGGTCTTGCTCCTGCAAACAAGGTAGGTGTAATAGATTCAGATTACAGAGGAGAGATCATTGTAGCTCTCTTCAATCATTCCGATAGTTCAGTTACTGTCTCGAAGCATGAACGCGTAGCACAGATAGTATTTACGCCTTATTACTTTGCAGACTTTCTTCAAGAAGAAGAACTTGAAGATACACAAAGAGGTTCAGGCGGGTTTGGCTCTACGGGAACCCATTGATAAATATATCCG
>CACZTF010000252.1 GCA_902784025.1 uncultured Lachnospiraceae bacterium | reverse complement strand
CGGTTACGGTGGAGCATTGTTTGAAGCGATAGATATAGCGAGGGCTTCTGATGAGGAAGTGGTAAGAATCGCCCAACAGAAGGGGATTGACTTGAGTCGGTATGAGATATGTTAAAAATATCAGGGTAACATGAGTACAAAAACCAGGATTATTAAGAATAAAAGATGATGAGTAAAGAGATCAATAGCCATTAAAAAACTATCTAACCAAGAAGGAGGATTATGATATGGAGCTAACAAATAAAGACAATAATGCCATTATTGATACGAACACAAGTTTATATAACGTAAATTTTTATTTTAAAAGTGAAATATGTAAGTGGCTTTTTAATAAATATGGTAGTAAAGATCAGGGGAGCATTAATCTTAAACTGGGGGATGATGATAATTATTCCTTTGATGTTATAGATCAGCCTATCCATTGTGTAATTAAAGTAATTAATGGTGAGGTTGTGTTTTTACTGCATATTCGTAATGGATATGGCATATATCAGGATGATCTGGCAAACATTCATATTGTGTTTCATACAAATGGAGAAAAGCCATCACTCATTCGGCAAAATGGCATTGGCGGAGACATTAGCAGCATAATCAGTTATTATCTGAAGGTGGCGATGCAATTGCGTAAGCAAGTAAGCTATTCATTCTATAAAAGTATTGCCGATCTGAATCTTGAAAAAGAAGGGGTATTAATAAAGCTTTCAGATGATGATATTGTGTTTGAAAGAGTGGCCGGGAGAAGACGTCCTTCAATGCTTTGTAATTCATTGTTCGAAGGAATGCATATGGCAAGACCATATCTGGATGAGCAGGCGAGCAGTTTGGCCAGTGAAATGTTTCAAGAAAATCTCCCTTTTGAAAGCCTCATTGAGCTTGCAGAAGATGGTGACGAAGATGCCATGGGCAAGGTCGCGTTAACATTTCTAAATGGAGATGACGAAGCCGGAATCAAACCAGATGCGGAGAAAGCCGCATTCTGGTTCAGAAAACAGGCTGAGGAGGATGATCCTACCGGATGTTTCAATCTGGCGATCCTGTATTTGAAAGGGGAGGGAGTAGAGCAGAATTTTGGCCAGTCCCTTTTCTGGATGAAAAAAGCAGAAGAAAATTTTGACAGTGACGCTAAGGGGTATATTCCGATGCTTGAAAAGCTCTCCGCTTTAAAAGCGAAGGCTGATAAGAATGCTACCAAGGCAATAGCGGAATTGGCAAGTCAAATGATGGCTGTTGGAAAGAACGTGGGAGAACCGGCGGAAGAACAGTTCTATGCAAAGAGCGTGGCGCTTGCTGAAAAAGCAGATGCTGCCAATGAACCAGAAGCATGTTGGGTTCTGGCACTTGCTTACGAACATGGAAGGGGCGTACGGAAAAATGCTGAAAAAGCCCTGGCGTACTACAAAAAAGGCTCAGACCTTGGGAACCTTGATTGTCAGGCAAATCTCGGAGCGCTTTATATTGAAGGCAAGATAGTGCCTGAGGATAAGGTAAAAGGATTTAAACTTTGCCTGAAGGCGGCCGAGCAGGGAAACGGGACTGCAATGAAGGCGACTGGCGCCTGTTATCAGTTCGGACACGGTGTCCAGGATGACATGAAAAAGGCCATATATTGGTACGAAAAAGCACTTGAAGTTATCGAAGATCCCGAACTTGCCAGAAAGGTCATGATCTTCAAGTCACTTGAGAACGTTGACGATGGAATGGATGAGGAAAAATGGACTCCGCCCGAAGGATATGAAGAGACATTAAATGCTTTTGCGACGCAAATGTCTGCTGATGAGGATGCGGATGCCACTCGCCGGAAAGCAAAACAAAAAGCAGAGGACTTGAGGGAAGAAGAGCGAAGGAAAAAAGAGCAAAACGAAAAAGAGCAACAGGAAAAAATTGAAAAGTTAAAAATAAAACAGGAGGAAGAACTCAATAAAAGAATAAAACACAAAGAGCAGATAATCACAACCTTTGCGGATGTAGTGTGCAATAAGATTACTAAAGATAATAAAGAGTTGCTAATAGAACAAGAAACCGTTAAACGAAATGCCGAGGCTAAGCTTGCATCTTTGGGCTTTTTTAAGCGCAAACAGAAACAAGAACAGCAGGCTATTATTGAGAAAGCACAATCACTGATTAATAAGACCAAAGAGATAATTGAGAACGCGGATATCGTGAGTGAAATCGGAAAGAGAAATGCGGCTGCATTTGCAGAAGAGGATATAGATTCATTGAAAAGTCAAGTCGTTAAATTATATCCAATACCTGAACAAAATGTTCCCGTAAAAAAGGTGGAATCGAAGACAAAAACTCAGATGGAGAACGAAGAAGCAGCAAAAGAAATACTGATAACATTGCAGCGGAAGAATATTCCGATGACAATAAGGGAAATAGGTGAAGCGACACCCGCTATCCATTCATTCACTGGTCAGCGAGTTACATATATCTTAAACGGGATGAGAGATGAAGGGACTGTAAGAGGTGGAAAGACACGTGAAGGCGAGTTTTGTTATAGCCTCTGGGATAAGCCAAGTGAAGATATCTCAAGTCCTTTATATGATGTTTTGGATGTTGATCCCAATGATACAGAAGCAGTAAAAAGAGCAGTTAAAAATGATTTAGATTTCATACTTCGGCAATGGAAATATGAAAGCAGAAAAAAGATAGGTGCCAACACATTAAATATTTACGAGAAAGATATTGTTGATACCAGACAAATGTGTATTGATATACTTCGGTTTTATAAATTATACGAGGGCCAGAATCTTCAT
>CACZTF010000251.1 GCA_902784025.1 uncultured Lachnospiraceae bacterium | reverse complement strand
TGTATAATCCACGAAATACGCTTAAAAGTTGCACAGGCAGACCGGCAGGACAGCTTGCTGTCCGGTTTTGAGTCTGCCTTTTTATCAGGAAAGAGGTACATATGAAAGCGGCGCTTCACAATCTGGGATGTAAGACAAATTCATATGAAGCTGATGCCATGGAGCAGTCTCTAAGGGAAGCCGGCTACGAGATCGTTGCATTTGCAGGGGATGAACCTGCAGACGTATACATAGTAAACACCTGCTCAGTAACAAACATTGCGGACAGAAAGTCGCGGCAAATGTTACATAAAGCCCGTGCGCTTAACCCAAGTGCGGTGCTTGTCGCCGTTGGGTGTTTTGTGCAGACGAGCAGCGCGGAAGAACTTGAAAAAGAGGGGATAGACATTTGCCTGGGGAGCAACGACAAGGGCAGGTTATTGGGTGCTATCAGTGAATTTCTTGAAAAGGGCAGTCCTGTAAATATGATCACGGATCTGTGGCAGGCCGGCAAAAAGGATGAGTATGAAGCGCTTTCGGTCAGTGAAAAGCCAAAGCACACCAGGGCTTTCATAAAGATAGAGGACGGATGTGACCAGTTCTGTACATTCTGTATAATTCCATATGCAAGGGGCAGGGTGCGGAGCCGCAAGCCGGAGGATATTATCACTGAGGCGGCGGGTCTGGCAGACCGGGGAATAAAGGAGCTGGTGCTCACAGGTATAAATATGTCGGCATACGGAAAAGATCTGGGAGACGGCACGGATATCGGAGATATCCTTCTTCGCTTAAATGATATAAAAGGGCTGGAGCGCATACGTATAAGCTCTCTGGAACCGGGGCTGGTGAGCCGTGGATTTCTGGATAGGATCGCGCCTGTCAAGAAACTGTGTCCCCATTTTCATCTTTCTCTTCAGAGCGGATGTGACAGTGTGCTGAATCGCATGAACAGGCATTATACCTGTGAGGAATATCTTGGCATATGTGATCTCCTGAGGGAGTATTATGATTATCCGAGTATTACCACAGATGTTATCGTGGGGTTTCCCGGTGAGACAGACGAAGAATTTAAGGAAACTTTGGAATTTGCCGGGAAGGCGGATTTCTTTGATATGCATGTTTTTGCCTACTCACCGAGAGAAGGCACGCCGGCGGCGGGGATGCCGGAACAGGTAAACGGGCGTACCAAGAGACTGAGGAGCGCACTGCTGATACAAAAGGCGGCAGAACTGAAGCGGAAGAAACTTGAATCCCTCAAGGGAAAAGCGGATATAGTGCTCATTGAAGAGGTGAGAAGGCTTGAACTTGCAGATGCCGGCGCAGACGGACCTTTTCAGGGACTGTCCGGCAGAGAGTTTTATGTGGGGCATACAAGCAGGTATATGAAGGTACTCATCCCGGCTGGAGAGGGAGATAAACAGTATAATGCAGGTGATATAGTGAATATCGTGCCGGAAGATGTAGCTGAAATGTCGGATGGGGAGCTTGTTTTGCTGTGCATTAATAAAAAAACAAAAAAATAATTGCGTTTTTTATATATAATAAAGTAAAATGTAAATGTACTTAACAAAATATACTTAATAAAATATACTCTTGTCATTTTCACAGATACTCAATCATCATGTTTTCACCACGGAGGTATACCATGAGCTTAAAGAAGATAATACCTTGCTTAGACTGCAAGGACGGAAGAGTAGTTAAAGGCGTTTCATTTGTGGATCTTAGGGATGCCGGGGATCCTGTTGAGATAGCTGCAGCGTACTGCGCAGAGGGAGCCGATGAACTGGTACTCCTTGACATCACGGCGACTACGGATTACAGGGCTACTAAGCTGGATCTAGTAAGAAAAGTCGCAGAGGTTGTAACCGTTCCTTTTGCCGTGGGCGGCGGCATTCACAGCGTGGATGAATTCAGAGAAGTAATAAATGCGGGAGCAGACAAAGCGGCGGTGAATTCTGCAGCCATATCCTATCCTGAGCTCATCCGTGAGCTTGCAGATGAGTTTGGTTCTGAAAAGGTAGTATCTGCCATAGATGCAGTAAGACGCAAAGACGGGACCGGATGGAATGTGGTGCGAAACAGCGGTACCGATGATACGGGAATAGATGTTATCGAGTGGGCAAAAAAAGTGGAAGAACTGGGGGCCGGCGAGATCCTTCTTACCAGCATGGATGAGGATGGCCAGAAAAACGGATATGATATAGAGCTTACAAAGACTGTTGCAGATGCCGTAACGCTGCCGGCAACCGCTTCCGGCGGCGCAGGCTCAAAAGAGGATATACTTGCTGCATTTACGGAAGCAGGTGCAGCAGCGGCACTGGCAGCTTCGCTTTTCCATTTCAGGGAAGTGGGAATAAAAGAACTCAAGGAATACCTTAAGGAAAACGGGATCGAGGTTAGCCTTTGATAAGGGGATAAGTTATGCCTCAGATAAATAATGACTGGCTGGAAGCTTTAAAAGGCGAGTTCGGGAAGGACTACTATAAAAATCTTTACGGAAGGGTTCGTGAAGAATACAGTACCCATACTGTTTTTCCGGTACCGGATGATATATTTAATGCATTTCATCTGACTCCGTTGAGCAAAGTAAAAGCTGTGATACTGGGGCAGGATCCGTATCATAACACAGGGCAGGCCCATGGTCTGTCCTTTTCAGTAAAGCCCGGTATACAGATACCCCCTTCTCTTGTTAATATATATAAAGAGCTAAATGATGACCTTGGATGTTACATACCGAACAATGGCTGCCTGACCAAATGGGCACAGGAAGGCGTTCTTTTGCTGAATGCGGTACTGACAGTAAGGGCGCATCAGGCAAATTCCCATGCGGGGATAGGATGGGAGCAGTTTACCGATGCGGCCATAGCTGCATTGAATACACAGGACAGACCTATAGTCTTCCTGCTCTGGGGGGCACCGGCACAAAGAAAAGCTTCGTTGTTGAACAACCCGGCGCATCTTATACTCAAGGCTCCCCATCCCAGCCCCCTATCGGCGTACAGAGGATTCTTCGGGTGTAAGCACTTTTCCAAAGCAAATGCTTTTTTAGAAGAGAACGGTATACCCGGCATAGACTGGCAGATCGAGAATGTATGATAGTATGATAAGATTAAAATATAAGGCAT
>CACZTF010000250.1 GCA_902784025.1 uncultured Lachnospiraceae bacterium | reverse complement strand
TGGATGATAAATATTTCGGAATGATAAATATTAAAGAAATAACTGATATGATAGCAACCGGGGACAGATTGTTCGGACGTATTTCGGAAATACGTGATGATGGCAAATACATGGTAAGTCTGAATCTGAAAGCACATATCCAGATGGACAATGATGCGCAGGTAATATGGAAAAAACTGAATGAAGCAGGAGGTATCCTGCCATTTGGTGATAAGAGCGATCCTAAAGATATAATGCGGGAATTCGGAATGAGTAAAAAGGCTTTTAAACGGGCGGTGGGACAATTATACAAGGAAGGAAAAGTGGTTCCCGGAGAAAAAATGTTACAAATTGTTGCATAAATGTGACGTGTCTGTGATAGAAATATTAAAAAAAGGGAAATTCATACAAAAAACCCTTTTTTTTTTGTACTATATGCTATAGAATGGTACGGGTCTTGGGGGAAGTGAGGTGAGACGCGTGATCTCGGGAAACATGCTGAATGAAGCATTGGAAGAGATAAAAAAAATTACATCACTGGATGTCCTGGTCGCAGATGATAATGGTTCTTTAAAGGCTTTTACCAGAGAACCGCTGCATGACGAAGAAAGGCTGCTGGCAACATTTGCCCTTTCTGACAAGATGTGCCATGACGGCAGAGGTATCTATCTGCTTAAGGATCGTTATGGAGGGGCTGATATCGACTTTATCGTGGTGCTCCTGGGAGAAGCCCGGGAGAGAAACATGATAGCGGAATTTCTTGCTTTACAGGTTAAACAGGTTTTGAAAGGCAATGAGTCGCGTACTCCGGTAAACGATCTGCTGAGCAATCTTCTGTTGGATAATATACTTCATACAAATATCGAAAGCGAGGCGAATTATCTCGGCATAGATCCGGGGGAGATCAGACGTATTTTCATCGTGCAGGCACAGGAAGGCCGGGAGTCTGCGATACTCACTAAGGCACGTAATACATTTGCAAACACGGATGACGTGTATGTGGTTTCAGTCGAGCGTGGGAAAACAGCCGTGATAGTCGGAGGGCTTACGGATGATAAGGCTGCTGCAAAGGCTGAAGAGATATTCAGATTGCTGGGCGGAAGTGACAGCGGCGTGCTGCGTATAGGTTACGGCCTGGGGGTGGACAAGCTGGAGAAGCTTATAAGATCCTACAGGCAGGCTATAACAGCTTTGGAAGTAGCGGAACTGTTTCTGCCTAAAGAGACCCTGATCTCTTACGAGAAGCTGGGTGCAGGGCGTATAATAAATACCCTTGACGAGAATATATGTGTTGATTTTATCTCGGAAAATTTTAAAAGCGGCGAGATGGACAGTATCGATGAGGAAATACTTTACACGGTAGAGGTTTTCTTTGAGAATTCGCTGAATATTTCAGAAACGGCACGAAAGATGTTTATTCACAGGAATACGCTTATTTACAGACTGAACAAGTTGTATAACCAGATAGGTCTGGATGTCAGGAATTTCGATGATGCCATGACCTTCAGACTGTCAAGCATGGTGAATAAAAAATACAAAGATCTGCAGGAAAAGAAATAGTTATCAGTTGTTAAAAATGATCATTTAAATATTACTGTAAAGATCATTTTGTTTACATATTAGCAGGCAGAAAGAAAAAAGGGAACAGAGGTACTGTAATGATAATAATGGAGAATGTAAGCAAAACTTACTCTAAAGACATTGTGGGTATAAGTAATGTGAACCTTCATGTTAAAAAAGGAGAGTTTGTGTTTGTGGTCGGAAAGTCCGGCTCCGGCAAGTCTACGCTTATGAAGCTTTTGCTTAAGGAGTTGGAGCCTACCGGAGGACGGATAGTCGTAAACGGAAATGTTATGAATGATGTCAGGAGAAAAAGTCTTCCTTTCATCAGAAGGAATATAGGAGTTGTTTTCCAGGATTTCCGTCTTCTTGAGGACAGATCGGTCTATGACAATATCGCATTTGCCCAGAAGGTTATAGAGGTGCCGGCAAAAGATATTAAGAAAAATGTGCTCAAGATGCTCTCGATGGTGGGTCTTCTTGATAAATATAAGGCAAACCCCAAGGAGCTTTCAGGTGGTGAGCAGCAGAGGGTAGCTATTGCGCGCGCTTTGGTAAATGAGCCGGATGTGCTGCTTTGCGATGAGCCTACAGGTAACCTTGATGTCGTTACCAGTGAAGAGATCATGAAGCTTATAGAACTGGCTAACAAGCAGGGGACCACGGTGCTCGTGGTTACTCACAATCTGGATATTGTGCAGCAGATGAAGCAAAGGACCATCACTATGAGTGAGGGTAAGATAATAAGCGATATGGCAAAGGGTGGATTCGGATATGAAGATTAGTACAGCGGGTTATCAGTTAAAACAGGGATTTAAGAACATACACAGAAATAAACTCTTTTCTATTGCATCTATAGCAACGATAGCAGCATGTATTTTCCTTTTCGGCGTGTTCTATTCTATTGCAGCTAATTCCCAGCATATGATAAAAAGTGCCGGGAATAAGGTCGCTGTAACGGTGTTCTTTGATGAAGGTACATCGGAGGCCCGTATTGAAGCTATAGGAGAAGAGATAAAGCTCAGGGAAGAGGTGGATCACTTAGAATTTACAACTGCCGAGGAGGCGTGGGAGAATTTTAAATCCCAGTATTTCGGCGAATACGAGTATCTTGCAGAGGGATTTAAGGATGACAATCCTCTTGCAAACTCCGCATCATACTCGGTTTATCTGGCAGACACCTCGAAACAGGACAGTCTGGTAAGTTATCTTGAAGGTATTGAGAATGTAAGACAGGTAAACCGGTCGGCAGAAGTGGCGCGTAATATCTCCACGGCAGCGCGGCTGGCGGGATATGTGTCGATCGCAGTCATTATAATTCTTCTGGCGGTATCCATATTCCTTATTACCAACACTATAGTGCTGGGTATAACGGTGCGTAAAGATGAGATATCCATCATGAAATACGTGGGAGCCACGGACGGATTTGTAAATGCGCCATTCTTTGTAGAAGGTATAGCTATAGGTCTGATAGGATCCATAATACCGTTGTTTGCATTATTCTTCCTGTACAGACAGATCATAGAATTTGTAATGACAAGGTTCAGCGTATTGAACAATCTCCTGGCATTCCTTCCGGTCATGACAGTGTTCAGGGTGCTCATACCGGTATCCCTTATACTCGGACTTGCTATTGGTATCCTGGGAAGTTTGTTTGCTCTGAGAAAACATGAAAATGTGTAAATAAGTGTCACTGTTTTTAGAATGACAAGGTTTTAAAAAGGTCTCTGTGTGCTTGCACATAAGAGACTTTTTTAAACCTTGCCGGTACCATGATGCATTGACCGCCGGCCGGGCCCGGGCTTTAAGTGTTGAAGAGGTATCCTGGGTGTATCGGATGTGCCTGAAGTATGAGCCGGATATAATTACAAACAGAAAAAGCTGTTTTAGTCAATATCTTCACTTGACACATACATGGTAATATATAGTATAATCAAAAAGATATCTTTTAGAACAACGCAATACGAGGTAAGGTATTTTGAATTTCGATAATATAACTCCTCCCAGCGAATATACGGAGGAACAAAAAAAGGCTGTTGAATTACAGCGAAAGATGAACAAAGCTGTCATATTGAGTGTTACGGCAGGTGTGCTCATCACCCTGGGACTGGGCATTATAACCGTTCTCCTGCTGCTGCATTTTGGTGTTTTTACATTTAATAAAAATGCATTTGATAAAGATAAAAAAGAAAACACTGTTGTTAATACACAGGGCGGAGATTCCGAGGCCTCAGCCGGCTCTATGGATTCATCCAATGTGGGAGAGAAACTTTCTGCCATAGAGAGTGTTATGGAAGGTTATTATTACGGAGACGTTGATAAAGCCGTTGCAGAAGACGCTGTATGCAAAGCTTATGTAGAAGCCTACGGTGACGAATATTCAACTTATTATAACAGTCAGGAGTATGAGAAGCTCTCGGAGTCTATCCAGGGAGCTGTTTTTTACGGAGTGGGGATCCTTTGCAGAAGCGAAGACGATAAAGGACTGCTCGTTTTAGGTTTCTCTGAAAATTCATCAGCCGAAGAGGCAGGTATAAAAGAAGGAGACCACATCTTATTTGTAGATGACAAAGATATAAGAGGAATGAGTACGGATGCCGCCATCACAGAGCTTCGTGCAGAGGATGAGTCAGAGGTACGCCTCAAGGTGTTAAGGGGTGAAGAAGAACTGGAATTTACAGTAGGAAGAAGACCCATTGATGAGGTATACGTAAATTCCGCTGTTTTGGATGATGGTATAACAGGTTACATAAGGATACGGGAGTTCACCTCCAATACCCCCGATCAGTTTGCTTCTGCTCTTAAAGAATTGAAGGATAAAGGCATAGAGAGATTGATCATAGATCTCAGGAACAATACAGGCGGTGTAGTAAGCGCAGCAATAAATATACTGGATCAGCTTTTGCCGGAGTGTTCGCTGGGTGGTATGCAGTTTTCGGATGGTACGCGTAAGACATTTGAAGCAACCGATCCTGACAAGCTCGATATTCCGTTTATCGTGATGTGCAATCAGTACACCGCTTCTGCGTCGGAGATCTTTGCGGCAGCGATACAGGATCATAAAGCAGCTCCGCTTGTGGGAACGACCACCTTTGGCAAAGGTATAACCCAGAGAGTAGTAAAACTGACAGACGGAAGTGCCGTTAAATATACTGATGCAGAGCTGTATTCCCCGGATCATCATGTGTGGAATAAAAAAGGACTGACGCCCGATGTGGAGTCAGAACTTCCGGAAGATGCCACAGAGGATACACAGCTGCTGGATGCTCTTGAAGTATTTAAGAGAGAGTAAAAGCAGACGGGGTAAGACAGGGGTAGTCTCCCTGTCTTATTTTTTTATAGTTTTTTCATTTTGTGAAATCCTTTGTTTATGTTACAATCAAAACAGTATGATTTTTTTTGAAAGGCGGTGTGATCATGAAAAAGGATGATTGTATTTTTTGTAAGCTGGCAAACGGGGATATACCGGTGGAAGCGGTTTACGAGGATGATGTGGTGAAGGCCATATTTGACGCCGGTCCGGCAAGTGAGGGGCATATCCTAATACTGCCAAAGGATCATGCGGATAATATTTATGATCTGACGGACGAGCAGGCGTCAGGGGTGTTTCTGGCGGCGAAGAAGATCGCATGTGCCATGCGGGATGGTCTGGATTATGACGGCATGAACGTGGTGCAGAATAACGGAGAGATCGCAGGGCAGACGGTATTTCATTTTCATATGCATCTTATCCCCAGGTACAAGGGCGATACTGTAAATGTAGGATGGAAGCCGGGTAAGCTGACTGAGGAGAAGCTGGCGGAACTGAAGGAGCGGATTATAATTTAGCACGTAATAAGAATTGCTAAATGGTTTGTGCCGGCTGACAAACCTGCTTAGTTTACAATACAATAAAAATGGTTACAACTTAGCAGTTAGCGACATTGGGTACCCTTAGCAAACTCAGCTCTGATGAGTGGTCGAATGGTATAAAACAAAGCTTGCAAAGTATCATTCGGCAAACTCAGAGTACGTATTTACTGTATCAAATACAGGTTGAGAATTAAATAGTGGCTAAACAATTGAATTGTTTTAGTATTAGTTTCAATCAACGTCAGAATAATTAAATATTATTTTTAAAAACAATTAATATATAATTACATTTAATACAACGGAGGTTATGATGATCAGACTCAGCGATGCGGGAGCATATTATAAAAACGGTAAAATGGAAGAGGGGCAGGCGGCTGATGCGGTTGTCCAGGCAGAGGCGAAAAAGAAGACCGTGGCATACGGCATCCTGGATGCCCACAACACCTCAGGAAACATGGAGAACCTGCAGGTGAAATTTGATAAGATCATTTCCCACGATATCACATATGTGGGCATAATACAGACTGCCAGGGCATCGGGGCTTGAGCGTTTCCCCATTCCTTATGTGCTTACAAACTGCCATAATTCCCTTTGTGCAGTGGGCGGTACCATAAATGAGGATGACCATCTCTTCGGCCTTTCTGCGGCCAAAAAGTACGGCGGCGCATATGTGCCTCCCCATCAGGCAGTTATCCACCAGTATGCCCGTGAGGTGATGGCTGAGAGCGGAGGCATGATCCTGGGATCCGACTCACATACCCGTTACGGCGCCATCGGTACCATGGCAGTGGGTGAAGGTGGTCCTGAGCTTGTTAAGCAGCTTCTGGATAAGACATATGATATACCCATGCCTGAGGTCATCGCTATATACATGGAGGGTGAGCCCGTTAAAGGCGTAGGCCCCCAGGATGTGGCGCTTGCTATCATCGGCGCAGTGTTTGACAAGGGTTACGTTAAGAACAAGGTTATGGAGTTCGTGGGACCCGGAATAAAGAATC
>CACZTF010000249.1 GCA_902784025.1 uncultured Lachnospiraceae bacterium | reverse complement strand
GGATTGATAAGTATAAGTCAGCCTGTACAGGAAATTTATGAGCGTTCCGCAGTAAAAGCAGATGAAAATGACGGAAGCCTGACTGTACGGTTCAGGGTAGGATTTCCCGCAAGAGGAAGGACGGTGACTTCCGGTGAGCTGATCAAAATATTATTTGACTTTTTACCCGAATGTGTGGAAAAGGCTTTGCTTGCAAAAGCTTACAAAAAAAGTGAGCTTGATGAAACGGCTGATCTGGCAGATGATCAGTTATTTATAAGGGAAGAACTGGTAAAACGTGATCTGAAGGCGTTTGTGGCTGATGGTTCGGTATTGCCCAGAGAAAGCGGGATTTCTCAAAAACCTATGAGGAACGCTCTTAAATTTAAAAGCCCCGGGTCTCTTGCCGTTACTTTAGATCTTCCGCATAAGGGCAGTCTCAGGGGAATGGGCATACCTTCCGGAGTAACACTGATAGTAGGAGGCGGGTACCATGGGAAATCCACACTTCTCAAAGCACTGGAACTTGGTGTATATGATCATATAAAAGGGGATGGACGTGAATATGTGATCACTGACAAAACAGCAGTGAAACTCAGGGCGGAAGACGGAAGAAGCGTGCAGGATACCAACATTTCCATGTTTATAAGAAACCTGCCGAATGGCAGGGATACCATTCATTTTTCAACGGAAGATGCCAGCGGATCTACCTCACAGGCAGCTTCCACTGTGGAAGCAGAAGAAGCCGGTGCAGGATTATTTTTGATAGATGAGGATACCTCCGCCACAAACTTTATGATAAGGGATGAGCTTATGCAAAAAGTGGTTCACAGAGAAGAAGAACCTATAATACCTTTCATAGGCAGGGTAAGGGAGTTGTATGAAAAAAGGAGTATTTCTACCATTCTTGTAGCCGGAAGTTCAGGATCATATTTTTATGAGGCAGATCATATCATACAGATGAAGCAGTATGAACCCTTTGATATAACGTATGAGGCAAAGAAACAGGCTGAAGAGACAGGGGAACGCATGGACGAAGAGACTGTATTTACAGGAAAGGATAACACAAGGGTCATCGTTACCGGAAAGGCGTTAAGGGATAATGACAGGACGAAGACCAAGATATTCGGGACAGACGGATTTTCCGTGAACAGGGATGAGGTGGAACTCAGATACGTTGAGCAGCTTACAGATACAGAGCAGACTAACGCTTTATGTGCCATACTTGTTTATATGATGAAAAAAGTATTTAACGGTAAAAAAAGTATCAGGGAGTGCGTAGACGGGTTGTATGAGCTCCTGGAGGAAAGATCCTTTGCAACTATAGATGCATCCTTTGAGGACAGTCTTGCAATGCCCAGGAAACAGGAAATATATGCCATGATCAACAGGTGCAGGAAGACTATGATCTTGATTTCAGAATGAATCTGACCGACAATGCTGGCAATTTTAGTTAATTTAATTTTTTTCAGGGTCTACACAAAATGTAAAAAAAGTTTTATAATGTTAAAGATATAGTTAGATTATCATTCATATGTTTTTTCTTAAAGAAAAAATAACAAAAAGAAACTGTAGAAAAAATCTTGATCATGGTAGAAAGAATATGAAAACATTTGATTGGAAAACAGAAGAAAAAAATATGACTACATCAGCAGAGCAGCTCCGGGATATTCTGGGTCTGACTGATGAAGAAACAAAAAAGATGGGGGATATCATAGAAAAATATCCATTAAGGATCACACCTTATTATCTTTCATTGATAGATCCTGAAAAAGGAGAGTCTGACCCTATCCGCAGGATGAGTATTCCTTCTATATCAGAACAGGATATGTCAGGCTCTTTTGATACCAGCGGTGAGAGCAGCAATACCAAAGTTACAGGTCTGCAGCATAAGTATCATCAGACTGCGCTGATCCTCTCTACAAGCATGTGTGCCATGTACTGCAGACATTGCTTCCGCAAACGGCTGGTGGGAGGAGACAGCAAAGGTGAGACTAGGGGTAACATACCGGAAATGGCAGAGTATGTTAAAAGTCATCCTGAGATCACTAATGTACTCATAAGCGGCGGTGATGCACTGTGTAATACTAATGATGTGATCCGTGAGTATCTTGATACCTTTTCAAAGATAGACAGTCTTGATCTTATACGAATAGGCTCACGTATACCCGTGGTGCTGCCTGAGCGTATTTACGGAGATGAAGAACTTCTTCTGATGCTTAAAGAGTATTGTGAGAAAAAGCAGATATATTTTGTTACCCAGTTTAATCATCCTGCAGAGATAACTGAAGAAAGTATAAAAGCGGTAACTGCACTCAAGAAAGCAGGTCTTGTGTTACGTAACCAGACAGTATTGTTAAAAGGTGTGAATGACGATCCTGAGACACTTGCTGACCTTTTCAGGAGATTAACAGCTGTCGGGATCATACCTTATTACGTATTCCAGTGCCGTCCTGTAATTGGTGTTAAGGGTCAGTTCCAGGTACCCATAAAGAAGGGGATAGATATCGTACAGGAAGTTATTAATCTGCAGAACGGACAAGGCAGAAGCGTCAGATATTGTATGTCCCATCCTAAAGGAAAGATACAGTTTATCGGAAAAACGTCTTCAGGCAGGGTGATCATGAAATTTCATCAGGCCAAATATGACAGTGATGCCGGAAGGATATTTGCAGTAACTTTAGATGATGATGCGTGCTGGCTTCCTGAAGAGATTGATTACGAAGAGATAATCTGATACAAAAAAAAAAAAAAAAAACAGGGGGCGGGACGGATCGACAGGTAAGCGGATCACCAATAAGACAGGGGACGGTTATTGTCTGCTTTTAAGACATAAGTCATAAAAGCAAGACAAGGGACCGTCCCCTGTCTTAATGTTTTGTGATAAAATATGTATGATGATCTGTTGTTTGATACAGATCAGGTCATAGTACTGAAAAATGATACCAGGGAAAATAGTCTGTGACTATTATGAAGACAAGGGGGAGTGTAATTCAGTTAATGGAGATCAGATACAGTTCAAGAAAGACTATGAGCATAGAAGTGAAGACGGATGGTTCGCTTCTTATGAGAGTACCTTACGGGACTTCTAATGTGCAGATAAATGCTTTCGTTGACAAGCATAAAAGCTGGATAGAAAACAGACGCAAAAAAATGAGCCTGAGGTCAGAAGAAGAAAGAAATATAAAAAAACTGACACATGAGGATTTAAAAGAACTGGCCGGCAAAGCATCAAAAGTTATTCCTGACAGAGTGGCTTTTTATGCACCTAAAATAGGTGTCACATATGGGCGTATCACCATAAGGAACCAGAAGACACGGTGGGGGAGCTGCAGTTCAAAAGGGAATCTTAATTTCAACTGTCTGCTTATGCTTACTCCCCCGGAGGTAGTGGACAGTGTCGTAGTACATGAACTTTGTCACCGTAAGGAGATGAACCACTCAAAGAAGTTTTATGATGAAGTCCTGCGGGTTTTCCCTGAATACAGAAAATGGGACAAGTGGCTAAAGGATAACGGACCTTGTATAATGAGACGTATGATGTGACAAAAGGTGCGGATAAAAAGGAGAAAGTAATGTTTAAGATAGGCTGTCATTTATCAGCTTCAAAAGGGTTTATGCACATGGCAAAGGAGATACTATCCCTTGGCGGCAACACATTTCAGTATTTCAGCAGAAATCCCAGAGGCGGGGCTGTAAAAGCCCTGGATATGAATGATATTAATGAGTTTAATGAATTTAAAGAAAAAAACGGCATAACATGTATACTGTGTCATGCTCCATATACGCTGAATCCATGCTCAAAAGATGAGAAGACCAGAGATTTTGCATACAGAGCCATGAAAGAGGATCTTGAAAGAATGGATCTTATCCCGGGGAATATGTACAACTTTCATCCCGGAAGCCACGTTGGACAAGGAACGGAAACCGGTATAGAGCTGATAGCGGAGCACCTGAACAATGTAATGAGAAAGGATTTGAAGACCACGGTCCTTTTAGAGACTATGGCCGGAAAAGGGTCTGAAGTGGGTTCGCGCTTTGAAGAGATATCCCGGATCATCGAAAAAACAGAACTTGGAGATATGCTTGGAGTATGTCTCGACACCTGTCATGTATATGATGCAGGTTATGATATAGTGAACGATCTTGACGAAGTTATCAGAGAGTTTGACATGATCATAGGACTTAAACGTCTTAAAGCCATACATTTGAATGATTCCAAAAATCCTTTTGGAAGTCACAAAGACAGACATGAGAAGATAGGTGAAGGCTCATTAGGTCTTGATGCCATCGAAAGGATAATAGATCATCCCAGGCTGTCAGAACTCCCGTTTTATCTGGAAACTCCCAACGAATTACCGGGTTATAAAAAAGAGATAGCATTATTGAAAGAAATGAGGCATTAAGACCGGATCAAAAGAAGGAGGATCATATGCTTTTTAGAAATGCTTGTTTAGAGAATTCGTCATCACTGCAGGATTTCAGGGTCGAGGACGGAAAGTTTACAGAGATCGGTAATCTCTCTCCTTTTGAAGGAGAAGATATAAAAGACCTGGGGGGAAAACTGGTACTGCCTCCGTTTATAGAATCTCATGTACATCTGGATACCTGCCTTACCGCCGGGGATCCTGTCTGGAATATGTCAGGTACTCTTTTTGAAGGGATCGAATGCTGGAGCAAACGCAAAGAGAGATTAAATGAAAATGATATCAGGGAACGTGTAAAAAAAGCTGTACATATGTATGCTTCCCACGGAGTACAGTTTATCCGTACACATGTGGATGTCACAGATCCTGCGCTCATGGCTATGAAGACTATGACAGAACTCCGTGAAGAACTGCGGGATGTGATGGAGATACAGATCGTGGCTTTTCCCCAGGAGGGTATACTAAGTTTCCCTAACGGTAAGGAACTTCTTACTGAAGCGGTAAAGATGGGAGCCGATGCCGTTGGAGCAATACCTCATTTTGAGTTTACCAGGGAATACAGTGTGGAATCCCTGAATTTCGCAATGGAGCTTGCGGCAAGGTATGACAAGCTTGTAGATGTGCATTGTGACGAGATAGATGATGGATCATCCCGGGGGCTTGAGACTTTGGCTGCAAGGGCTTTGGAGCTGGAGATGTTTGATAAGGTCACAGCCAGTCACACCACCGCCATGCATTCTTATAACAATGCTTACGTCTTTAAGCTTATGCGTCTTTTGAAAATGAGCCGGATAAATTTTGTAGCCAATCCTCTGGTAAATATACATTTGCAGGGACGTACCGATACTTATCCGAAACGACGGGGTGTCACCCGTGTAAAAGAATTGATGGAAGCCGGGATCAATGTGTCCTTCGGTCATGATGATATATTCGACCCCTGGTATCCCCTGGGCAATGGCAATCTCCGGGATGTTGTGTTTATGGGGCTGCATGTGTGCCAGATGATGGGCTATGAGGATATTATGAACAGTTATCGTTTTATCACTCATAATGCGGCAAAAACACTGCATATCACCGGCCGGTACGGAATAGAGAAAGGAAAACCTGCGAGCTTTGTGGTAATGGATGCCAAAGATTATTATGAAGCATTAAATAAAAATGCTGTTGTGTCGGAGTCATATAAGGACGGCGAGAAGATAAAGATACAATGACCGGTAATTATAAACAAAAAAAGGATTTCAGAAGCACACTCAAAATATTAAATAAGATAAGCTTGATCCGGAGGTTTTATAATGAGCAAATGTAAGATAAGCAGGAAAGATATGATCGATTGTGTCTTGTGTAATGATGCGCCGTGTTCTTATGCCTGCCATAAACTGGATCCCGCGAAATTGCTTCAGAGTATATGGTTTGAAAATGAATCTGTTGCAGCCGGAGATCTGCCGCGAGAAAATCCCTGTGCAGTCTGTGATGCAGTATGTGAAAGAAAATGCGTCCGCACCGGCAAAGTTCCGGTAAAAGATCTTATAGGCAGATTGTACGATGAGGTAAGACCTGATATCGCCGGGGATATTACAGTTGACGATAACAGATTATGCACGGATATATGCGGTATATCCCTGGAAAATCCATTCCTCCTTTCTTCTTCAGTGGTGTCAAGTACTTATGATATGTGTGCCAGGGCGTTTGAGGCAGGATGGGCAGGAGCTGTTTTTAAAACTGTCTGTTCATTTGATATACATGAGGCATCTCCCAGATTCAGTGCTATCCCGGGAGATAGCGGAAGTTTTATAGGATTTAAGAACATAGAGCAGCTGTCCGATAAAAGTGTGGATAAGGATATGGAAATAGTACACAGGTTGAAAGGGGATTACCCCGAAAAAGCGGTAGTGGTATCTATAATGGGGCAGAACGAAACAGAATGGGAGCAGCTTGCGGGTGTATGTCAGGATGCAGGTGCAGACGCTGTTGAACTGAATTTTTCCTGCCCTAATATGGCTGACGGGGGACTTGGCTCCGATATAGGCCAGGTTCCTGAACTGGTGGAAAGATTTACATCCGCAGCAAAGAGGGGATGTTCCATACCTGTACTGGCGAAGCTCACGCCGAACACTGCAAACATGAAGGAAGCCGGTGAAGCTGCAAGAAGAGGGGGTGCAGATGGTCTGGCCGCTATAAACACCATTAAAAGTATTATGGGCGTAAGTCCTGACACTTTCGTTTCATCTCCCGATGTAAACGGTATGTCTGCAGTAGGAGGATACAGCGGTAATGCGGTAAAGCCCATAGCTCTCAGATTTATTTCTGAACTGGGGCATGACAATATGCTTTCAGATATGCACATTAGCGGTATAGGAGGGATAGAGACTTGGCGTGATGCTTTGGAATTTATCCTTCTCGGTTCGGGAAGCGTCCAGGTCACAACTGCTGTGATGAAGTACGGATACCGTATCATTGAAGACCTGACTTCAGGGCTTGACTATTTTCTGGCTTCAAGAGGTTATGCAAATGTAACAGATATTAAAGGTAAGGCTTTGGTGCATGTGAGTGATACTACTGATGTACTTGAGAGGGATACTGTTGTCTTTCCCATATTTGACCGTGATAAGTGTATAGGCTGCGGAAGATGTGTGATATCATGCCGCGACGGCGGGCATCGGGCATTATGCATGAACTCTGAGCGCAGGATAATCATGGATGGGAAAAAATGTGTAGGTTGTCATTTATGTGTTCTTGTATGTCCGGAGGGTGCGATAGGTGCCGCGGGAAAAAGGATAAAACGTTAGAGACAGGAAAAACAAAACAAGTCTTTTTCTTAATAGCCGGGAAGATATCCCCCCACGGGGTTATACGGCTATTTTTTATTATGTATAATTTTTTTCGTCAGAGTATTTACCTGATCATCATAAACTTCAAAGGGAGGTTTCTATGAGGATTTTATTTATAAATCATTTTCCGTTGGCAGGTTCCGGAAGCGGAGTATATACTGCAAATCTTGCAAAAAGTTTGACGAGACGCGGGCATGAAACAGCCATTATTTTTTCGGAAAACAGGAGACAGTACGATTCATATGAAGGTGTAAAACTATATCCTGTGTTTTTTAAAAACAAAGAGATCATGGACGGAGAAAAACAGGCGGATTATAATTTTCCCTGTTTTACATCACATCCATTGAGCAAAAAAAAATTTAAGGATCTGACTGACGATGAAAGAAAAGATTACGAGGAACGATATTTTAAAAGGATAAGTTCTGTTATAGAAGAATTCAGGCCTGACGTGGTACATTCCCAGCATTTATGGGTGCTCTCAGGCATAGCAGGGAGATGCTGCAAAGTAAAGGATATACCTTTGATAGTAACATGTCACGGTACTGATCTTATGGGCATAGCTGATGAAATAGAGGATAACATTTATTGGGGTAGAAAGTTTGTGGATGAAGCAGTTGAATATGCACATCAGATCATAACTATTTCACGCTCGAATGACGGAGAAATGAAGAAGTTTGTTCCCCGCGCGGTACCCAAAACCCGGCTGATCGCAAATGGTGTGGATTCAAGTGTTTTTTATCCGGATGACTCTGTAAAAAGACCGGATGTTTTAAAAGCGCTCGGAATTAACAAGGATTACAAACATGTAGTAAGTTTTGTGGGTCGGCTTGCTGCTATGAAAAGGGTAAATATATTATTAAAGGCAGCAAAGATATACGGATCGGATGAAACAGTCACACTTCTTGCAGGAGACGGTGACATGAGGGAAGAGCTGGAACAGATGGCTGAAGATCTGGGCCTTAAAGATCTTTTCTTTTTGGGGAATCAGCCCCATTCTATTCTTCATGATATATATAACATAGCAGATTGTTCGGTGATACAGTCAAAAAAAGAACCCTTTGGTCTGGTTGCCCTTGAAGCCCTTGCCTGCGGTACTCCCGTTGTTGCGACAAACCAGGGAGGTCTTACAGATTTTGTAACCCCTGACAAGGGGATACTTTTTGAGGTAGATGATTATAAGGCACTTGCGGAAGGAGTAAAAAAGATAATAAACGGGGAAATTACATTTGATAAGAACAAAATATCCGAAGAAATAAGAGACAAATACTCCCAGGATGTGATCATCACTCGATTTGAGGAGTTGTATGAAGAGAGTATGGAATGATTACAAAAAAATCCTAATTGCATAGAAGAAAGTACAAGATTACCTTTTTTTCACAGTATATAATGAATACAAGTAATAGCCAGTGCTCATTACTTAAATAAAAAAATATTTACAGGTAACAGGTAGAAAACAGCTTGTTATTTTCATATTAAAAATCTGTGATAAGGAGGATAAGATAATGAGTAATAAAAAAGTATGTAAGCCGGGATATAATTCCTGTGAAGTAAGGAGTGACGGATATGTCAGAGCATCGGCAAAGGTAAGTGAGCCTGCTGGTAATGTATCGCACAAAAAGTGCAAGCCCGGATTCAGCAGGTGTTCCTTTGACGGAGAGCCCAGAAACGCAGCACCTGAAGCAAAAGTAAAAGGATGCAGGCAAGGATATAATTCATGTGAGTTCTAAGATGTTTTCTGTTAAAAAATAATATAAATTTATATAAAAAACAGACGTTGATTTATTCGGTCATATATTATATAATCTAATGTGAAATAATAATAACAATGTTTATTAGCAAGGAGGATGACTGCTATGGCTAACGAAAAGGATTGTAAACCCGGATTTAATGCGTGTGATATCAGTGATGATACAGCTAAGAAGGTAGAGAAGAAGGTTGAGGAGGTTCCTGCTGACGGCGAAGCTGTTTGCAAACCCGGCTACAACAGCTGCTCTATAGACGGCGAGCCTGCACCTACCACTCCTGAAAATGAGTCTACCGGAGAGAAGGATTGCAAGCCCGGATTTAATTCCTGTGATATCTGATGATTATGATAAACGGGTAAATGATTTTCATTAGAGGATATTTCAGCTTTCGTATTAAGTAAGGCTGGGATATCCTTTTATAAATAATACTTTTAATTCAGAAATTAACATTTTAATATAAATAAAAAAGAAAGCGAGGAAGATGATATGGCGATCCAAAAAATAACAAAAGAGAATTTTAATGAATTCATACAGTCCGAAGAACCGGTCATGGTTGATTTTTTCGCAACATGGTGTGAGTCATGTAAGTATATGACCCCTATTCTTGAAAAGGTAGAGGCTTCAGACGCACCGGGAAGGATAGGTATGCTTGATGTGGACGAATACAGAGATCTTGCAGTTGAGCATGGTGTAAAGAGTATACCGACCATGATGATATTCCAAAAAGGTGAAGTAAAGGATACTAAAGTAGGAAGAATAACAAGAGATGAAGTTGTCGGATTGTTTTCAAAATGATCATATATTTTTTTAAATAGGAAAGATACCGGTAAAGGTATCTTTTTTATGTAATAAAATTTTTATATCTGATAGACATATTCATCATACAGGATACAGAAAGGAGCAGATCATGTTAGAGATAGGAACCCAGGCACCTGATTTTACATTACCGGACCAGAACGGAGATATGAAGAGTCTTTCCGGGTACAAAGGGAAAAAGGTTATTTTGTACTTTTATCCCAGGGATAATACTTCAGGCTGCACTAAGCAGGCATGTGGTTTCGGTGAGTTATATCACCGTATCATGGAAAAGGGAG
>CACZTF010000248.1 GCA_902784025.1 uncultured Lachnospiraceae bacterium | reverse complement strand
TAGCCATAATGGTAGCGATGGCAGCCATACGTTTCTGACCGCCTGAGATCTTGCGGTTGTATTTGTGTTTAAGATCCATGATACCCAGGTGTTCCAAAACTTCGTCCACCTTTTTTTCGGCTTCCTCTTTGGTGAGACCATAGTTCATGGGACCGAAGATCATATCCTCAAAAATAGTAGGCATAAACATCTGGCTGTCAGAATCCTGTAATACAAACCCCAGCTTTTTTCTGACTTCAGCCAGATTTTTTTTATCCACAGGCATATCGCATACATTTACATTTCCCTGATAGGGGAGCAGCCCCAGCATGATCTTCATCATGGTAGATTTACCTGAACCGTTCGCGCCGATCAGCCCCACACATTCTCCGGGTTTTATCCGGAAAGAAATGTCCGTTAGAGTAGGGGTTCCTTTTTCATATTCAAATAAAACATTTTTAAATTCGATCATGGCAAATCCTCAGGTAAACATATTTCCAAGTAAAAATATTATATTAAAGTTTCTTGCCAGAATAAACAGGGTAACGCATATTCCGGTAAACAATGCACCGTTAACGGTCATGATCTTTATATCCGCATAATGGAAATTTCCGTCAAATCCGCGAAGGTTCATGCCGGAGTAGATTTCTTCAGCTCGATCCATACTGCGCAGGAAAAGCTGGCCGATAAAGGATCCCCAGGCTGAAATATGTATTCCTTTCTGACCCGGTGCCCGAAGGCTGTATGCGGTTGTCATTGTGGAAAGTTCCGTCATCATCAGCGTTATGTATCTGTATGTCAGAAGAAAAAGAGTAGCCAGCATCCCCGGCATCCCTACCTTCCTTAAAGCACCGCACAGATGATCTATCTTGGTCGTGGAGATAAGGATAAAAGAAGCCATGAGGGAAAACACACCTTTCATAAGCAGTGTGATCATGGAGATCACTCCGCATGAAAATGTGACTCCTCCTATCGTGGCAAAGGGATCCCGGTCAAATATAGGGTTAAACACGCCTACCAAAGCTACTATAGGCAGTATTATCCTCAATTTGTAAAAACATGATCCGACAGATATCCCGCTTACTGCAAACATAATGACAGGATACACCACCATTACAACGATACCCGCGATATCGTACTTATGGAATGAAACCGTTACAGCTATATATGCAATTGTAACTATTAATTTAGCAAGAGGCGGGAGCCTGTGTACGGGTGAGTCCCTTTCGGCAAGCTCATCCATACTACAGATCTCCCGCAATGCTTTTTCAAGTTTATTGTTCATATTTTATTTTCGCTATGAGGAGGAAGTCCGCTTCCTTTTTCCCAGTCTTGCAAGGAACACTACTATCGCCACGATACCGGCGACAATACCTGCTCCTACAAGACCGGCTACAGTAGTCCCGGCCGGGTTCTCATCATCATCCTTAAAGGCATAATCCGGCAGGAAGGAAGTTTTTTCCTGAGCGACACCCACGGCCTCATAAGGCCCCTCACCTCCTTTCTCTTCCAGTTTGTCCTCAGCGTTCTCTATATTTCCTATTGCCCATTCCAGTCCGTCCGGATGGGTACTTGCCAGCAGGGAAAATCCGCCGGCTATGGCAGCGACACTAATGGCAAGCACGATTATTGCACCGCCGAAAGGAAATCTTCCTTTGCGTTCTTCTTGTACGGTTCCCAACTCTGATGTCAGATACACATGTTCCCGAAGCATCTCCGGTCTTGTCTGGTACAGGAATGTGAGCACAGCAGCAGTTACGCCGCCCTCTATAGCACCTATAGCCAGATGAATAGGCTGCATCAAGCCTACGAAAATACCGAAGGGAAGCTCAGTGATACCTGAAATGAGTGTCTCGATAACTACTGAGAAAGCACCCATCTGAAGAGTTACCACACAACCTATAAGACAGGCAAGCCATATCTTTGAACGGGCACGACCGCCTATGCTCATTTTCTTAAAAAGCTTACTTCTCATGAAGGGTCGCCAGAATACGTAGTATCCGACAAAACACCCGTAAAATGCCATGTTCCAAATGTTGGCCCCCAATGCCAGTATACCCCCATCCGCAAAGAAGAAACATTGGATGCCCAGGATTACCGACATACACATAAAGGCGGCCCTTGGTCCCAGCAGGGCGGCTAAAAGGAAGCCGCCGCAGATGTGACCTGAAGATCCCGTACCGGGTATAGTGTAGTTGATCATCTGTCCTGCAAAAACAAGAGCAGAGGCAACAGCCATGGTAGGGAGCTTCGCAGGCTCCTGATCATCCTTTTTCAACGTCGCAATTGAATATACGAGAGTAGCGCCGGTGGCACCGTACATAGTACCGGCCACGGCAGGATGCAGGAGCGCATCAGCCATATGCATAGTATCACCTTCTTTCTTTTTTATATGATTTACTTAGAAAGACTAACACATTGAACATTTGTAAAAAACCCCGCACAGGGGATAAAAATGATATGAAGAATATATATAATATATACGACGATCTCATTGCTTAAATGCCATCTCTGTGTTATCATGTGATCATGACAATCAGTAAGTGTTAGGATCGGACTGCAGCAGTGATCTATAAGCCGGGTTGTCGTGGGAAAAAGGTGTTCCCATTTTAAAGAATCCGTAAAGAGGAGGAAAGTTTTATGTTGAAGAAAGCGAAGATAAGGGTAGCAGCGTGGGGATTGACAGGCCTCATTGGTGCAGGTAGCCTGTTTTCAGGCATGGCAGCACAAAATGTTTATGCGGAGGAACCTGCAGAGGTTAATGTAACAGAGACGGTGACTGAGGACAGCGGAGTACTTAATGAATCTCCCGTTGAAGTTCCGGCCGGGACTGATGCAGCAGAGGAATCATCACCGGTGGAGGAAACCGGTGAGCAGCAGGATGTCACAGATGTTACAAATGTCACAGAAGTAAAGACAGAAGATGATGCTGATATAACTCCCGGTAGTGAAACCAAAACAACCGGAGGCGTTGGTGAGATAAAGGTAAAAGGTAATACTAATACTAAGACTGATGATACAGAAGCAACCCGGGAAGTAAAGAACGGCTGGGTAAAGGAAAAAGGCGGTTATAAGTATTACAAAGACGGAAAAGCCTACACCGGCTGGCATAAGATGGGTAAAGCCGAAGGTGAGAAAACTGCTCACTGGTGTTATTTCGGTAAAAACGGAGTGATGTATACCGGCTGGAAAAAAATGGGCAAGGCGGAAGGAGAAAAAACAGCACACTGGTGCTA
>CACZTF010000247.1 GCA_902784025.1 uncultured Lachnospiraceae bacterium | reverse complement strand
ACTTTTTTCGGGGATGTGTCATGATGGTGATTTACGATACTTACCTCGCCGTTCACTTTAAGTGTCCCGTTATCTATCTTGCCGATCCCCACCCTGCCGGTAAATTCATTATAGTCTATCGTGGATATCAGCATTTGCAAAGGCGCACCGGGATCACCTTCCGGAGCGGGAATCCTATTTATTATACACTCAAATAAGGGTGTAAGATCCTTTTCATCATCACCAATATTCTCAACTGCATACCCTGATTTTGCGCTGGCATAAATAAACGGACAGTCAAGCTGGTGCTCGTCGGCGTCAAGATCCATAAGCAGCTCAAGGGTTTCGTCCACTATTTCATCCGGTCTTGCATCAGGTCTGTCTATTTTGTTTATACAGACTATCACATCCAGGTCCAGTTCCAGGGCTTTCTGCAGAACGAATTTTGTCTGCGGCATAACCCCTTCAAATGCATCTACTACAAGCACAACACCGCTCACCATTTTAAGAACGCGCTCTACTTCTCCTCCGAAATCCGCATGTCCCGGCGTGTCTATGATATTTATCTTTATCCCCTTGTACTCGATGGCAGTGTTTTTTGCAAGGATCGTTATACCTCTCTCCCGTTCTATGTCATTTGAATCCATAACACGCTCTGCCACATCCTGGTTTTCACGAAATGTACCACTCTGCTTTAAAAGCTGATCCACAAGAGTGGTCTTCCCGTGATCTACATGGGCAATGATCGCAATATTTCTGATATTTTCCCTTTGCATTTTATATTCCTCTTTTTATTGTATATATATTCCCGTTTTTTGTTTCTTATCGTTTCTTACAGATGCATTATTTGTTAATGATCATTTCTCTGGTATCATTCCCTGTTAAGAGCCTCTATCGGATTAAGCTTTGATGCTTTTATCGCAGGCATCAATCCGAATATTACACCTATAAGTGTGGAAAAGATCACTGATATGATACATGCAGGTATACTGATAGCAGTAGGTATCCCCATAACTGCCGATAAAAGAGCCGCCAGTCCTATTCCCGCCGCGACACCCAAAAGTCCGCCTATGCCACATAGTACAGAAGCCTCTGTTAGGAACTGTCGCAGTATGGTACCTCTTCTCGCTCCGATAGCTTTTTTCAGTCCTATTTCTTTAGTACGCTCAGTGACTGATACCATCATTATGTTCATAACACCTATTCCGCCTACAAGCAGGGATATTCCCGCTATCCATATCAGCTGGCTTTTAGTGGAATTTGCGATAGTCTGCATATTTGCAGCCTGTTCAAGAAGATCCTGCGCCTCATATTTTACTTTTGCATCAGCGCTGAGTCCGGAATTTAAAATGTCTGCTGCGTCCTTTCCCACTCCTGTCATTCCGTCAGTGGAGCTTGCCTTAATGGCTGCTGACTCCGGTTCGTCATATGCATATATTATCTGCCAGCATGACTTAGGTATAAAAACCTCTCCTGATGTGGAACCGGCATACATTTCATATTCTGACATGGAATTGATCACCGGTTCTTTTTTACTTTGCTTTTCTACGATACCTACAACGGTAAATGGCTCGCCCCTTATTTCCAGTGTCTTTCCTATGGGATTATCTCCTTCAAACAGAGAAAGGGCTGTATCGGTATCAACCATAGCAACTTTCCTGAAGCCGGAAAAATCCTTTTCGAAAAAATTTCTTCCTGCTACCAGTTTATAATCGCAAACCTCAATATAATTTTCATCTATTCCGAGTGTAGAGCCTGAAAACGGTATGTTTTTATAAAAAACATTATCGGAATACATCCGGTAATGAAAAAGTGATACCCCGTCAGCTCCGCTTATTTCTTCCAGCCTGCTTTTTGTGTCATCGCTTACAACGCTTACTCCGGCCGGGTTGCCCTCATAATCAAATTCATAATCAACTCCGCTGTGAGTCAGCCTAACCGTAACCACATTATTTCCGGAGCCTACTATGTTTTCCTTGATCTGCTCATTAGTTCCCCGAATAGTTGAAACTATGGTTATTATAGATGCGATACCTATTATTATACCAAGCATAGTCAGAAGAGATCTCAACTTATGTGACCAGATACTCGAAAATGATACCGCCAGATTTTCTAACATATCTCTCTCCCTTATTATAATCCGGACATATCACTGTATATGTCTTCAATATTTCCGTCTGTCGTCCGTGCACCTTCCTTTACATCTTTTCCGTAAGGGAAGGCAAGTTTGTCTTCTGATCTCAATCCGCTTTTGATCTGGGTGTAAGCTCCCCATAGTGATTTTCCTGTTTTCACACTTCTTTTTTCAAGAAGCCCGCTTTCGCCTTTTACATAGATAAACGTGTCCGCTCCTTCTCTCTTAATGAAAGCACTTGTTATATATATCCCGCTTTCTTTGCTTCCGGTGGGATCGTAATATATTTCTATATAAGAATCATCTTTGAGATCAGGCTCGCCTGACAACTGTATTTTAAACGGATAATATGTTACGTTGGTATTTTCTTCTCCGGAACCAAAGTATGAAAAGGATTCGTCTCCTGTGGCAGGCTTATCGGATATTTCTATTACCTCGCCCTCATATGTGCCCCCTTCACCGTCATTCATACCATAGGTATTTACAGTGACAATATCACCTTTATGCACAGTTTCCAGATCAAATTCACTAATAGTACCTACAACATAATAAGCTCCTCCGGCACTTAGTTCCACCACGGGCACGTTTTCGGATTCCGCCTCCTGGGGTGTACGTACTTTTTTTACGACTCCGTCCTCAGAAGCCCGTACTACACCGTCGCTTACCTCCAGTTTTTTTTGCTCATACTCATTCTTTGCCAGTGCGGCATTGCGACGGATCTCTTTTATCTCTTCTGCCTTTTGTGATCTCAACTGCACCAGTTCTTCTTGTGTATATTCAGATCCGCTTTCCTCCTCATGAGGCTGTGGCTGTTCTTCATATTGTTCTATATCCCCGGGTATGTAAGGTTCAAAAAAACCAAGTCCCTTTACAACCCCTTCAGACACATCAATGCGCAGACCCCTCTTTGCGGTGATCTTAGCATTTAATGCATT
>CACZTF010000246.1 GCA_902784025.1 uncultured Lachnospiraceae bacterium | reverse complement strand
GCCGGCGCGAAGGGCATCTACAAGGTCAAACTTAAGAATGGCAAGGTAAAAACCAAAAAACTGATTGTAAAAGCAGCTAATCCTTTATTCGGGGCTTATACATATGTGGGCCACATGAAGAAAAAGGGAGGATATATCTATTACACCCATGGATCCGAGGGCACACTTTGGAATTTCAACCGGGTTAATATCAAGTCGGGAAAAAAGAAACATCTGGCAGATACCGGTGAGCAGAAATACTATGGCTACGTCATAAAGAACAAGAAGATTTATTTCGACTATCAGGATGGGTCTGATGATTACGAAATAAAAGCTAATGTAATATCGATGAAGCTGAACGGAAGCTCGAAGAAGCGTTCGTCAGTAAAGCCTAAGATGACGGTGAAGGACAGCAATGCTAAAGGTTATTCTGTTGTTATCAAGCAGAAGGGCAGTTACGCCAAGGATTACCTGAAGACTCCTAAGGGCAAGTTCTATCTGGGCAAAGTCAAGATTGACGAATTTGATTATTAAAATTCTATTCTGAAGCAGTTATCGGATCACGAGTTATCAGCAGGAGGAGAGATTATGCATAAGATCAGAAAATGTTTTGCCCTGATACTTGCGTTTTGCCTGACTTTCTGCAGCGCGGTGACGTTTGGTGGGCAGAGTTCTGAAGCGGCGTCAAAAAAGACAGTCTATGTAATGACCAAAATGATTTTTCATGATTATGATGAGGACGATGATGATGAATTTGACACGTCCAAAGCCACTTTCAGCTGGACATATGACAAGAATGGTCTGCTAAAATCATGGAAAATGGTGACTGATAAAGGTAATATCATAGTCAAAAGCTCGGTTAAGTACGGGAAGAGTTCGCATCTTAAGAGCAATAGGCTCAGTATGTATTACAAGGGCGCTGATCTGTGCCAGCATTTTTCCAGGAAATTCACTGTCAATAAGAATGGGTGCGTGACCAAGATCAAAATTTATAATGAAAAGGGCAAGCTGTCAGGATATACTAAGTATTCCTGGGATAAGAAATATAACAAGACCAAGGAAAGGATTTATTCAGCAAAGGGCAAGCTCAAAGAAAAGATCAAATATTCATACTTTTCGAATGGAAAGATGAAAGAGTCAAAGACATATTCTGCCAGTGGAAAACTTGACAGCCGGATGAAATATGAATATAACGGCAGCAAAGTGACCATCACCGAATATGATAATGATGGTGAAGTTGAGTCAAAGACCATTGCGAAAATGAAGAACGGCAATATCGTTTCACTGAAACAGTACGATGATAACGGAGAGCTGGAGGAGTCTGTGACATTCAAATATAAGAAGGTTAAGACGTCCAAGAAGAAGATGGTACAGGGACAGCAGGCAGTCATCACAGAAGTAGGACTGTAACTAAAAAGCTTTTGAGCTTTAAAAAGTGCTGTAAAGGGCAATCAACCCCTTTATGGCGCTTTTTTGGCCCTTTAACTAAGTTGGAGGTCAAGTAAAAAAGACGCTATTCTATAGTTGTAAAAGAAAAGGGCAGTTATATCAAGGTATATCTGAAAACCCCAAAAGGTAAGTTCTATATAGATAAAAGCAAGATGAGATATTACGGTTAACTGATGTGCCGTCATAATAATTCTGAGGATCACAAAGTTGAGTTCAGGCAAAAAGAAAGTCAAAGGGAAGAATAACAAGGCTAAGAATAATAAGGGCAGCAACCGTCCTGCAACAGCAAACAGTTCTGATGCAAAAGTAACGCCGGCATTTAAGTCAGTCGGTCTTACAGAATATACTGCGGCTGCTGCCGGTATTCTTATATGCCTGATGACGGCTTTTATGCTGATTGCTGATCTGTTTACTGATGATCCGCAAAGTCAGTATGACTTATATCCGGCTGTCTTCAAAGTGGTCAATGCCTGCATTGTTGCTGCAGGTGTGGTATGCCTTGGAATGATGGCATACAGAAATCACGGCGAAGTGTCAAAGAAAAAAGTTAAAAGCCGTAAGCGATCACGCGGCAGGAACGGGGCAGGGAGTAATTATCTTGTCACATGGCTTCAAACTGAGCGATATTGGATCTATTTCAGCCTGTTCCTTTTATGCATGCTCATTTCCACATGCATCAATGGGCTTGACAGCAAAGCGATCCACGGCCTTCCGTACAGAAATATAGGCGTATTCCATCTGGCGGCGTTCATCATTTTCTATATGGGAGCTTCGGCATGTATCAGGACAGAGAAGATGAGGCGCCTGGTCCTTCTGGCATTTTCCGCAGTGGCTGATCTGATCGCTGTGAGTGCTTTATACGATATATATATTGACGATATAGTTGCTTATCATGCCAAGAAGGAATTAAGTGCGATCTTCTTCAACGGAAATCATTATGGTTACTTCCTGACCATGGCGGTGCTTGTTGGTATCGGGCTTACGATCTATACTGATGGCTGGCAGATGATGACAGGTGCAGTAACTGCTCTGATAAATCTATTAGTTATTGGTCTTAATCATTCTCTGGGATGTATCATTGCAGTTCTCCTGGTTACAATAATTGCGGCGATAATTATATTGATACGCGAGCCGCATCGGAGAAGACGTGTCGGATACATAATTTCTGCTGCAATAACAATATTTGCTGCTGCATTGATTTGCCTGCCTGAGGTCCGAAGTGAGTTTGCGGGTCTTGCAAGGGATGCAGGCAGAATACTTTCAGGAAGTGCAAAAGGTTCGGAAGGGCATAACAGGCTCAAGGTCTGGACCAAAACATGGAAATATATAATGGAAAAACCACTGTTCGGTTATGGATGTGAGGGCATATCCGAGCGGCTTTATATAGCTTCTGCTATCTCAAATCCTCATAATGAGATCCTTACATATG
>CACZTF010000245.1 GCA_902784025.1 uncultured Lachnospiraceae bacterium | reverse complement strand
GGAACACTCTAAAATAATAAGACGCACGATAAGGTCCATACCTGTAACGGGATTGTATATCATAAACACGAAATTGATCAGGAACTGGACATAAAGCATATAGCGCTTACCACGGTTCATGGTATAGCCCAAAAACAGGATCACACAAAAAAACATGCCCCCTTTCATTGCTATATTGAAATTTGCAGCCCAGGCTGCCACACCAAGCCCGGTATATACCACACTGAAAAAAGCTGTATTGGTATACAGCTTTGTGGTGTAATCGTTTGAAAGGGACAATGGGGCTATAATAGCACTGTTTGCCAGCACCAGCGCATTTGACATACCGAACACCGGTCTGAATATAAAGGTCAGTGCAACTATCGCACCGAAAATGATACCGTAGCGTATCATCTCAGCACGTATCCTGAATTTCTTTCGATCTGACTCTGCCATCTGATTCACCCCCAAATCATTATTCCATGTGAACGGATCACTCTAAGTACATATCTCTCAGTTTCTCAAGTCCCTGCTCATCCAAACCGTGCTCGTTCAAAAAGAAATTTTCATAAGTAGTATATCTTTCCTTTATCTCTTCAAGAAGCATATGTACAGACTCCGGTATGACCCCTTCCGAAGCCATCACATGTGTCCTGTAATTATCCGACAGCTTTGCCAGAATCATATGGTCATCCATCCTGTCTTCTATAAGCTCCTCTAAATACACATTCGACAAAAGATAGTCTTCTTTTATCGTTTCTTCATCTGCCCCCAGAGCCAGCAATATCAGTATAGCGGCCACACCTGTCCTGTCCTTTCCCCCGGAGCAGTGAAAAAGAAGCGGGACTTCACCTGCCATAAGTGTCTTAAAAAGCTCTTCATATGCGTCATTTGTAAATGCAATAGACGTAGTAAGAGTAGAATAAAGTGTTGCCGCTGCATTTCCCGTCTGATCCTCGTCACTGAGAAGATCAATCAAAGAAAGAGGAGAGTAATCAAAATCCGCTGCCAACCCGTTAAATGCTGCACATATGTTAATATGTTCCGCTCCTTCTATCTTTGGATCAGGACACTTATGAGTTTCTGCTGCATTTCTGAAATCAAATATCTTTCGCAGCCCAAGTCCTTTTATATACTCCTTTTCTTCGGCAGTTGCCCTTCCCAGTTCCCCGCTTCTGAAGATAATACCCTTTTTGATCTTTCTTCCGTCCTTCATGGTATAGCCGCCGAGTCCCCTGAAGTTTAATTCTTTATGAAGCTTATCTTTTAATACATCATTATCCATTCTGAAACTCCTTTACTAAGCGGATCCATATACAGAGTTATTATATCACATTTTTTATACATAATATCTTGTCTTTCTAAATAAAGACTGCTAAACTGTGAAAAAACTTAAGGCAGGCATTTCATGACAGAAACATCTAACATTTACAGAAACAACAAGAACAACCCTGAGCTTGACGAAAAATTCATGAAGGAAGCGATAAAACAGGCAAAAAAAGCTCTGGAACTGGGTGAAACCCCCATAGGATGCGTGATAGTCAGGGACAATAAGATCTATGCCAGAGGCTATAATCGCAGAAATACGGATCATACAACTCTCGGACACGCAGAAATAAATGCAATAAAAAAAGCCTCCGCCAAATTCGGTGACTGGAGGCTTGAAGATTGTACACTTTATGTAACTCTCGAACCGTGTCAGATGTGTGCAGGTGCTATCGTACAGGCAAGGATACCCCGTGTAGTCATCGGTACCATGAGTCCGAAATCAGGATGTGCCGGATCCCTTATGAACATTCTGGAATGTCATCTTTTCAATCACAGTTGCGAAGTAAGACGAAATGTACTGCAAAAGGAATGTGCCGAACTAATGAGCTTGTTTTTTAAAAATTTAAGAATGTCGCTCAAACATCAAAATCAAGCTCATAATCCACAACTTCACCCGTAATGGGATCTATATCGTAGCTGTAATCATATATACCGGACTTAAATTCTACTTCGTAGATAACGGTCTTATTATCCCATTCCAGCTCTATTTCCATGTCATATACGGATACTTCCATGACTTCTGCATGCTCGATGGCTATCCTTTTTGCATTTTCCTCGCCTATATAATTCTTTTTTTCTTCATCAGACGGCATGGAAACTCTGTCCTCACCCGGGACCAGATCCTCTTCTATCTCCCACTTATCCTTTAACACCATGCCATCGTGCATACTTATGGCATAATTGTATTCCCGGCCGTCCTTCTTAAATTCTATATCAAAATGGGCTATACGGTCATAATCTTCCTCTTCCTCATATTCGTATATCGATCCCTCATCTACACCTGCAAGCTTAAAGGCCAGCTGCTTTGCTTCTTCCTTGCTGAAAAAATAATCATAACCTTCAGGCTTTGTAAGCGATCCGGTATTTTCAATACTCTTCTCCACACTTACAAGATCTCCTGTCGAAGCTTCAACATTATAATCATAGTCATAATCTATATTCCCTTCAAATTTGTGGAAGCTTATATCGTAGCACAGATTACCATTCTCATAATCCATACCTACCCTGAGAAAGTTCGTATCGTCTTTTATAAAACCGGCATCTTCCAGCGCAAGGGTAACTGCCTGCTCTGCTCCTATATAACCCTCATCACTGGCTGTACCCATGGAACTGATACCGGAAATATTTCCTTTTTTGAGAAGGTTGAGATCGTTTATACTGAGAGATACAAGATCATCATATTTCAGGGTCGGATCCTGTTTTGAAATATGATCTATCAGCTGTGCCTTACTCTGTGTTATACCATACTTGTCCGCAAGATCCTGCAGCTCACCATTCTCTTGTATAACCTGTCCCATGATCGCTCCGCTGAACGTTTCCTTTCCTATCATGGTATCTATCTCTTCCATCAGGATATCCTGCATGGATTCAGCTGTTTCCGGATCGGCATTATCCACACTGATAAGGATGGAATTAGCTATCTCACTCAGGTACCCTTTGCTGATCATGGATCCCAGGATAGCATTTACCGCTACATCAAGTCCGGCCCCCTTAAAATCCATATTATCGATGACATATGCTGCGTCATCTGACCTGGGTATCACATCAATGACCTTTTTGTCTTTATTTACTCTTATTTCAATACTTGGATTAACATCTATGGATACGATGGATGCTACAGCTGTTTTTTCATTATACGCAGTGACGCCCAAAACGGTAGCTACGGCAACTGCCGCTGCCGCTGCTGCTGAAAAAATCCCCTTTAAAAGCCTGCCCTTAACGCCCTTCTTTTTCTGTACTATGGGAATATCCTCTTTTTCAGTTCCTTCAATCTTTTCTGAGTTATCAACAATATTGATCTCTTCCCTTACATGTACAGTCTTTCCGGGAAAGGGTTCCCTTCCGTGTTTTATATCTATATCCCTCATGACACGGTCAAACACGTCAGGGACAGCATCAGAGAATGCTTTTGATATCTTTTTTTCTAATTCTTCATTCTTCATGTCTGCCTCCTTTCGTGAAATGTGCCTACTCCTTCTGTATATATAATGCACGGGATATGTTTTTTATTGCAAAAAATCCTCTTTACTAAACATTTCGTCCAGTAAAGAGGATTCATACAACCGCCATGCGGTTGTTTCTTAAGTGCAGTCGGAGAGACTTGAACTCTCACGAGCGCAATGCTCACCAGATCCTTAGTCTGACGCGTCTGCCAATTCCGCCACGACTG
>CACZTF010000244.1 GCA_902784025.1 uncultured Lachnospiraceae bacterium | reverse complement strand
ATCTCCTAACACTCCGCTGATGTATCCTATCAGAACAAAAATAAGAGACGAAAATCCCATCAACCCCGGGAAAAACAGATCATAAATAAGGCCTGCAAAAAAGCCCGTAAACATACCTTCCTGACGGTTGTTGAAAAAGCCGAAAAGGATAGGCAGGATGATCAAAAAATTCGGCATTATCCCGCCTATCCGAATGTTCCTCCCCAAAGTGACCTGAAGAAGATAAAATAGTATTATCAAACCAATTTCAGTTAGCTTTCTCTTCATAACTCTATAAAACCTTTAATCCGAAGTCAGCTCGGATTTAAGCTTAGTAATGATAAGCACCTTCTGCAGATGTTCAAAATCTACCGCGGGCACTACCTTTCCGGATTTGGTAAGGGCATTACCGTCCGGTGTAACTTCCTGTGCGGTACCTACAAGAATACCCGGAAGATATTTTGTAGATATATCAGATGTAACTATCCTGTCACCGTCTTTTACCTGGGCAGTCTCCTTAAAACGCTCCACATGAATATAACCGGTATCCATGAGCTGCAGGTCTCCCCGCACGGAACAGACATCCTTGGTTGACTCATCCATTGCACTTACATAAGAATTGTCTCCTATTATCGTGGTCACGACAGAGTAATTATTATGCACTTCAGATATGATACCAACCAGTCCTTCATCAGCTATAACATTCATGTCCACTTTTATACCGTCTTTACTGCCCTTATCAAGGGTAAATGACGAATTCCAGTTCTGGGAAGATGTACCTATCACCGATGCACCTGTTTTCTCATATGAACTGTAAAGCTGGTCTGTATCATATAGTTTCCTGAGATCTTCCAGGTCTTTTGTATCCTCTTTCAGAAGTTTGTTTTCTTCCTCAAGTTCAGATATCCTTTTATCCAGTTCTTCATTTTTTGCTGTCAGCTCATCTATAGTCCTTAGTTTTTCTTCTCTCTGAACTGCTCCTATGCCGATTCCGTTCATACCCCGCTGGAGAGGTATTATCACCTGGGAAACAGCTTCTCTGAGGGGCGTTACCAACCTGTCAGAAATATATGACAGAGCAGTAAGTGCAGCACAGAAACAGACCAGAGCAATAAGGACTTTTCTGGGAGTTATTATCCGTTTTATCCTGTTTTTCATATATTGTCAGTCCTGATCATTATGTTTTTTTTAATCGGCAAACCTGTCTTCCGGTACATATGCAAGCCTGTTAAATTCAGCCTTGTTCGCTATGAGATCTATTCCCCGTACCGTACTTTCCGTCGGATCATCAGTCAGATTGATCTGAATCTCCGTTTCCGTAAAAAAGTAATCCTTGAGACCCGGTATCCCGGATACTCCGCCTGTAAGAAATATACCGTTCTTAATGATATCAGACGAAAGCTCGGGGGGTATATTTTCAAGTATCTCCCTTACTCTGTCCATGATCATGGACAGAGGTTCTTTTATGGCATTACATACTACTCCGGATGATATGTTTGCACTGACAGGAAGCCCGGTAAGGACATTACGTCCAAATCCGGGAAAAACCTTGTCCACCGCTTTCCCGGCAGATGCAAGCTCATGTTTCAGACGGGCTGCTGTCTTTTTCCCTATCTCCAGGTTATACTCGTTCCTTACAGCATGGATTATATTATCGTCCATGCGGTCACCTCCGGAATGAACGGAATTGCTGACAACTATTCCTCCGAATGATATTACTGATATCTCCGTGACCCCTGCCCCCATGTTTACAACCATTATTCCTTTTGCCCTTGAAACATCCACCCCGGCACCGGCAGCATCCGCAACAGGCTTGTCAACCACAAGTATATGTCTGCACTTTATCTTTGAACGCACAACGAGTTCGTAAAAAGCCCGTTTTTCCACTTCCGTAACATCATTAGGGACTGCAATATAAAAATCAGCCACTCCGCCTCGTCTTTTACCGGAATTAGTCTTAAGATAAAAACTCTTGAGCAATGTGTGCATTTCTTCAATGTCTGCTATAACACCGGCTTTAACGGGAAATGTTATCTTTATGTTTGCAGGTGCTTTTTCAAACATATCATAAGCATCATCTCCGAAGGCCACCACATCTTTGCCTGATATCGCTATGCAGTTGTGTTCATTTAATATACGGTCACCGTAACTCATCTTAAATCTGGCAGTCCCGATGTCCAATCCGAATATATTGCCGGACACTTTAAGTCCCCTTTCTTATCCAAACTGTTCTGTTATCGTATGATCCCCTCTGCCTTCATGCTGACAAAACAGTTAAATCCTATTACTATATGATCCAAAAACCTTACTCCCAGAAGCTTTGCCCCCTCTGCGATCTTTGCTGTCATGGTCATGTCAGCTGCACTCGGAGACGGGTCACCGCTGGGATGATTATGTAATAAAACAAAAGCAGCTGCTCCTGTCTTTAAAACCTCACAAAAAACATCTCTCGGATTTATGAATGCAAAATCACTGCCTCCGACAGATAAAGTGATATCCCGTATGAATCTGCACCTGGTGTCCAAAAGGACTGCGATAACACGCTCTTTATCCAAGTGTGCAAGATCATACATATAGTGGTCTGCGATGGTTTCAGGCCCGGAGAAATCAGCCTTCTTTATATCTGTCCGCTTTCCCATACGTCTTGCTATCTCGCATACGCATCTGAGCTGAGCCGCTTTTACTTTGCCTATCCCGTAAATACCGGTCATATCCAAAACACTTAACTTATTCAGCCCCGATAATCCTCTGTCAGGATCACATATAGATAAAATCTCTTTAGCGAGTCCGGTGGCATCTGTTTTATCTGTTCCCGTACGAAGTATAACAGCGAGCAACTGGGCATCTGTCAGCGCCTGCTCACCCATCTGTGCCACGATCTCATAAGGACCCGGATCATAAACCGTATACTTGCATCCGGATAAGTTTCGGTCCTTACGATCCGCATGATCACTTACTGTCATAGCAGAGGCAGAGTTTTCTTCCGGTATCTCTTCCGTAACTGTTACGGATGATCTTTCTGAAATTTTTATATCTTTATCAATTTTTATTTTTTCCATAAAATCTTACCTGAAACGGATAGCAGCAGTTTCAGAAAAGACTTCCGTACATTATAGCACAGACAGGTTGATAAAAATATTAAGAAAATATTAAAAAATAGATCATATCTCCAGTATGCCGCCGTCTTTCAGAGCCTGCAAAGTATTCATTATACCTGCTTTTACATGAGGCCATGTAATACCTCCCTGGAAATAAACGTTATATGGCTCACGCATGGGACCGTCAGCACTTAATTCTATGGAGGCTCCTTGTACAAATGCCCCTGCAGCCATTACTACTTTCGATTCATATCCCGGCATATCATCAGCCACAGGAGTCACAAAACTGTCCACCGGAGATGCTTCCTGTATCCCTTCACAAAACTTAAGAAGCGCTTCAGCAGTCTTAAGTTCCACAGCCTGGATTATATCCGTTCTTTTATCTGTGGATGCAGGAAATGTCTTAAATCCCAGTTTTTCATAACATGATGCGGCAAATACAGCACCTTTCAACGCTGAAGCAACCACAACAGGCGCCATGAACAATCCCTGAAAAAAGCTTTTCATGGAAGACAATGAAGCCCCTGTCTCCTTGCCAAGACCGGGAGATGTAAGTCTGTATGCCGCATTTTCAACACATCTTTTTGTTCCTGCTATATATCCGCCGCAAGGTGCAAGGGATCCGCCCGGATTTTTGATCAGTGAACCCACAACCATATCAGCTCCGGCTTCTATAGGCTCACGCTCCTCTACAAATTCTCCATAGCAGTTATCCACCATTATAGTGACATCAGGTTTAATACTTCTGATATATCTTATCAGCTCCTCTATTTTATCTATAGTAAAACTCGGACGGGAAGAATAACCCCTTGACCTCTGTATGGTAACCAGCTTAGTTTTTTCATTTAGCGCTTTTTTGATCCCGTCAAAGTCAAATCCATTGTCCTGTAAAAGATCAACCTGACGGTAACTTATCCCATATTCTTTAAGACTTCCGGGACAGTCTCTTATACCTATGATCTGATCCATAGTATCGTAAAGAGCTCCGGCCGGGGACAAAAGCTCATCCCCGGGCCGGAGATTACCGCTAAGAGCAAGATTTATGGCATGAGTACCGCTCACTATCTGGGGACGCACCAGGGCGTCCTCGGCTTTAAATATATCCGCATACACTGCCTCAAGCGCATCTCTTCCGATATCATCATAGCCGTAGCCGGTGGTGCCTGTAAAATGCGAATCCGATATCTTTGCTCTTTTAAATGCCGACAAAACCTTGAGTTGTCCCATTTCCGCCATTCTATCTGCTTGTGCAAACCTGTCAGCCAGTCCGGATATGATCTCATCCGAGAACTCGCATATCCTTTCATCAATACCAAGTGTTTCTGTATATATTTTATGATCAAATTTCATTATCTTCATTTCCTTATCTGAAATATGAATTTTTCAAATGCGTGTATGTTTTCCAAACAGGATCACTGTTTGCAGCATTGTATATATATATGTTCTGCAATTCTTTCGGGAACATATCCGGATTCCCGGATATCCACCGGTATCACATCCTTTTCCCGTCTGAACCAGGTCATCTGACGCTTTGCAAAGTGCCTGGTATTCTGTTTTATGGCCTCTACTGCTGCCTCAAATGAGCATTCCCCGAATATGTAGTCACACATTTCCTTATAACCTATGGATCTCATGGATTTAAGTTCCCGACCATACCCTTTATCTAACAGCCTGCGTACCTCAGCTTCCAGTCCTGCTTCTATCATTTTATCTACTCTCCGGTTTATCCGCTCATAGAGAATTTCCCTGTCATCAGTGAGTACAAAATAAGAATGATCGTATTTTGAACTCTTCTCCCATTCTCTCTTGTTATACTCTGAAAAAGGCTCTCCTGTCGCTTTATAATACTCAAGAGCCCTTATTACCCTTTTGTGATTATTTTTATGTATGATATCACAGGATACGGGATCAACAATACGCAATAAGTCATACATAGTATCCCCACCTGAATACGGAATTGCTGTTTCACCGGAAAAGTATTCTCTATACAAATCTAACCATT
>CACZTF010000243.1 GCA_902784025.1 uncultured Lachnospiraceae bacterium | reverse complement strand
CTTTTTTCTTAAATGCAGTGATGGCCATAGCCATGGCAAGATAGGTCTTTCCCGTTCCGGCCGGTCCCAGTCCGAACACTATCATCCGGTTCCGCATAAGATCCACGTACTTTTTCTGTCCCAGGGTCTTGGGCTTTATGGTCTTGCCGGAAAAAGTCCTGCACACTATATCCTTGTCTATCTCGGTCAAGGCTGAGGTATTTTCTGATCCCGCCATGTCTATCGCATAGTCTACGGTCTGTTCGTTTATGGTGCTGTCAGACTCCGCCAGTTCCAGGAGCGCCTTTAAGACCTCCACCGCCCGGCCCGTCCCCTCCTTGCTCCCCAGCACCTTTACCCCTGAGTCCCTTGGGATAACTGACACATCAAAAGCGCGCTCGATCTTCTTCACATTAAGATCAAGCGCACCAAAAACCTGCCCCGCAAACTGAGCGGGGATATCCACATTTGCCTCTATCACAGTCATAAAATATTACTCCGCTCTGCGGCTAAGTTCTCTGTCAAGCATATAGAGAGCCTGCTTTTCCTCACCAAAAAGAGCCAGTTTATCCACGAGATCACGGGCGTTTTTCTCTTCCTCACCCTGCTCGTCAATAAACCACCCGAGAAAATTCTTTGTGCGGTAATCTTTTGCTTTGTCAGCCGCCTCGTATATCTTATTGATAAGATCCGTCACGTACTGCTCATGCTTATATGCCGCATCAACCGCCGCCTTAAAAGTCTTAAACGCTGTCGCCGGTGCATCAATGGCTCCCAGTTTCACCTTCTCGTCATTGTCATGAAGATATGCGTAAAACTTCATAGCATGCTCCTGCTCCTCGCGGGCCTGCACCTCATACCAGTGGGCAAAACCGTCAAAACCCTTTGCCGCAAAGAAGTTTGCGATATCAAGATAAAGATACGCAGAGAAAAATTCCTTATTGATCTGATCGTTTATAAGATCCCTTACTTTCTTATCCATAGCCATGATACACCTCCTGAAGATATATTTATGTAAATGTTATCTTACCTATTATATAACTTCTCCTACCTCAAGACAACACAAACCGAAAACATATAGTGTGATATTTTACTGTTTGTGTAACCACAGAAATGTTTTTTTACTCTTTTTTTTATATTTACCCTACATAAATGATGAATATAGTGTTATAATGACTCTATATGTTTATTCATAAATACAAGAATACAATGATCTTCCTGCAAGACAGGAATTTTCAATTTGTGATAAAAAGGAGACTATTATGGCACAAAATCCTGAAGTTACCATAACTATGGAAGACGGCGGTGTTATGAAGCTGGAACTTTACCCGGATACCGCCCCGGTATCTGTAAATAATTTTATCAGTCTGATAAACAAAGGTTTTTATAACGGTCTAACGTTTCATCGTGTGATCCCGGGTTTTATGATACAGGGAGGCTGCCCCGAAGGAAACGGAACAGGCGGTCCCGGATACCGCATAAAGGGTGAGTTTTACATGAATAATGTAAAAAACGATCTCAAGCACACAAGAGGTGTACTTTCCATGGCAAGAGCCGGAGAGTATAATTCCGGCGGCTCACAGTTCTTCATCATGCACAAAGATTCACCGCATTTGGACGGACAGTATGCTGCATTCGGAAAACTCATTGAAGGGGAAGCTGTGCTTGATAAGATAGCCTCAGTGAACACCAACCCTCTTGATAAACCTCTTGAGCCCCAGATCATGAAGACTGTGACAGTAGAGACATTCGGTGTTGAATATCCTGAACCGGAGAAGATGTAACCCCCAAAACATGACAGAGGAAGGGTTCTCTGTCTTACATATACGAAAGGACAGGACTATGTTAGTAAATGTAAAAGATATGCTCACCAAGGCGGTGGCCGGACACTACGCAGTAGGTCATTTTAATATAAACAACTTAGAGTGGACAAAGGCGATCCTTGAAACTGCCGAAGAAGAGAGATCCCCCGTTATCCTCGGCGTATCCGAAGGCGCGGGAAAATATATGGGAGGCTTTAAGACAGTAGCTGCCATGTGCGATGCCATGGTCGATTCTCTTGGCATCACTGTTCCCGTGGCTCTCCATCTGGATCACGGAACATATGATGGCTGCCTGAAATGTATAGAAGCAGGCTTCTCATCCATCATGTTTGACGGTTCTTCATACCCTATTGAGGAGAATGTGGAGAAGACCAAGGAACTGGTGAAGATATGTGCAGACAAAGGTATGTCCCTTGAAGCAGAAGTAGGCGCCATCGGTGGTGAGGAAGACGGCGTGGTAGGCATGGGCGAGTGTGCAGATCCTGCTGAATGCAAAGCCATCGCTGACCTCGGTGTAGACCTTCTTGCTGCCGGTATCGGAAACATTCACGGCAAATACCCCGAGAACTGGCCGGGACTCCGCTTTGATGTGCTAGAAAGCGTAAAAGAGCAGACGGGAGACCTTCCTCTTGTTCTTCACGGTGGTACCGGCATCCCTGCTGATATGGTTAAGAAAGCCATAAGTCTTGGAGTTGCTAAGATAAATGTAAATACAGAGTGCCAGATCGCATTTACTGCTGCAGTAAGAAAGTACATTGAAGAAGGCAAGGATCTGGAGGGCAAAGGATTTGATCCCAGAAAAGTCCTCAAGCCCGGCGTTGAAGGCATCAGGCAGGTAGTCCGCGACAAGATAGAACTCTTCGGTTCCGCCGGAAAGGCATGATCATCAGTAATATTAAGCAATTTGGAGACACACATAAATGAGCGATAATAAAAATCCGGAATCTACCCCGGAAGAACCTGTAAAAAAGAAAAAAAAGAGATCCGCACTGCCGTTTATCCTAATTATAATAGGCTGCGCTGCAGTGCTGGTGTTTGCATTATATAATATCATAAGCACACAGCTCGAATACAAACATTCCAGCGACCTTACCAATAATGTGATAGATGCCGTTGTTAAAACAGAACCCACTGAAGAAAACAACACAGATCAGGAAAAAGAAAATTCTTTTGAATATGATCACCAGGCAGCTCTCGCTATGAACCCGGATGCAAAAGGACTTATATATATCCCTGCTAACGATATAAAGCTTCCTATTGTACAAAAACTCGATGATGCTTCTAATGAGTACTATCTTCACAAAGGCTTTGACGGTAACTACAGCCGTGCAGGTACCGTATATATCGATACAAATATAAAAGAAGGTCTAGAGGCAAGACATGTTATCCTTTACGGACACCATATGGGCGACGGGACCATGTTTTCAGATAACGACCTGTACAGGGATGCGGATTTTTACAAACAACCGGGTAACGACGTATTTTACATTTACACCCCCGAAACGGTTCAGGAATATAAGATATTTTCAGTGTATACACCGGAAGCAACAGGAGATACCTATACTATCAATTTCGGTTCAGATGATGAACTTCAGGAGTATGCAAAGAAATGGAAGTCCTATTCATTTTATGACACAGGCGTGGACGTATCAAAGGCAAAACGGATCGTTACTCTTTCCAGTTGTGACATACAGACAGGATATAAGCTCAGACTTGTTGTCCAGGGCGTTCTGGTGGGAGAGAAGACTAAAGACGGAAAAGAGCTTTCCGTAGAGCCTGAGACAACAAAGGCGGCCGAAGAAGCCGAAACAGTGCAGGAAACCGAATCTGTTGAAGAAACTGTTTCACAATAACCAAAAAGATACCATTCTGTTGGTATCTTTTTTTATTCCTTCCAAAGCAGCCCCCCTCTCCTTTCTGCGCATGACGAAAACGGGCGGGATCATCGCACCAGACTCTTTTTAATCATACCATGAAATATATCAGTTAATCTTTTCTAAGTTAATCGATTTTACATAAAAAGAAAACTGTCCTAAAAAGAACAGCCTTCATAAAAATATTATTTGCGGTTTTCCGATTCTATCAGTAGTTCTCCTCATGCACCTCAAAGAAACTCTGGGGATGCGCGCAAACGGGACAGACATCCGGTGCGTTTGTGCCTACCACGATATGACCGCAGTTTCTGCACTCCCATACTTTAACTTCGCTCTTCTTAAATACCTCCTGCATCTCCACATTCTTAAGGAGCGCACGATATCTCTCTTCATGATGCTTCTCTATCTCACCGACCATGCGGAATTTAGCAGCAAGCTCAGGGAATCCCTCTTCCTCTGCAGTCTTTGCAAATCCCTCATACATATCGGTCCACTCGTAATTCTCGCCGTCAGCTGCAGCAGCAAGATTGGCAGCGGTATCACCGATTCCGTTTAATTCCTTAAACCAGATCTTTGCGTGCTCTTTTTCATTGTCAGCAGTCTTAAGGAAAAGTGCTGCGATCTGCTCAAATCCTTCCTTCTTAGCCTTGGAAGCAAAGTATGTATACTTATTTCTTGCCTGTGACTCACCTGCAAATGCTGCCTGCAGGTTCTTCTCTGTCTGTGTGCCTGCATAAGGATTGTCTCCGGGCTTAGCCATTTCATCGGTGATCTCCTCTAAGTTGTCGCCGCCTACCTTACAAACAGGACACTGTGCCGTCTCGATACTCTCCGCCTCAAAAACCTGACCGCATAATTTACATCTGAACTTTTTCATTTTAAGTTCCTCCTCGTTTTTATTTTTATTTGGATCATTATCTGTTTTTTGTGTAAATGTTTCTGCCTTTTCTCTGTAGCTATGTGCCATATTTTTTATGGTCTCCGCTCCTGTAAGCACCGTCATGGCACCTGCTGCCAGCACACTGTTTGCCGCATCAAAGATAGACCGGCGCAGTGACCCGTCGCCGAAGCTTCCGCTCTGACCATGACGTGCGGAGCCGGATGTGTCCCTTCCGTGTCCGGAGGAACTTTTTGTATCCGCACCGTGTCCGGCCGTTGTTTTTCCGTAACCGGATCCGGCGCTGCCGGTCTTCCGGATCTTATCCGGTGTTCCCATGCCGCAGCCGGGAGCACCGGCATATCTGATCCCCGTACACGCTGCGATCGTCTCATCCGTGGTGATAAGGTCATCCGTGTCCAGATCATGAACTGACTCATTCCCCGTCACTCTGGCAAACATCTGCAGCTCTTCATTTGAAACCTTCAGGTAATTTGCCACCCTGGCAGCCGCCTTATCCACATCCAGCCGCTTGCGCAGTTCCGGATCCTGGGTTGCGATACCCACGGGGCATCTGCCGCTTCCGCAGATACGGTACTGCTGGCAGGCCGCCGCAATAAGCGCAGCACTTGCAACAGCTACTGCATCAGCTCCCATGGCAAGAGCCTTGGCGAAATCTGAGGAAACACGAAGTCCCCCGGTTATCACCAGCTGAGCATCGCACCTTACTGAATCCAGATATGCCCTCGCCCTGGAAAGGGCAAAAAGGGTGGGAACCGAAGTGGACTCCCTCAGAAAATAGGGACTGGACCCGGTGGCTCCGCCCCTTCCATCGATAGTGATGAAATCCGGCTTCGCATAAACCACATGCTCCAGATCATCTTCGATACGTCCCGCAGAAATCTTGATCCCGACAGGGCGTCCGCCGGATCTGAACCGCAGCATATCCACCATGGACTTCAGATCTT
>CACZTF010000242.1 GCA_902784025.1 uncultured Lachnospiraceae bacterium | reverse complement strand
TAAAAAAATGTACGACAAAGGCGACATTTACAAAGGACATTATGAAGGCTTGTACTGTACTCCGTGCGAGTCATTTTTTACGGAAGGCCAGCTTGCAGACGGCAAATGTCCCGACTGCGGCGGGGATGTGACTCCTGCGAAAGAAGAGGCGTACTTTTTTAAAATGAGTAAATACGCTGACCGCCTGATGAAATATATAGAGGACAATCCCGGATTTATCCAGCCGGAGTCCCGAAAAAACGAGATGATAAACAACTTCCTCAAACCGGGTCTTCAGGACCTTTGTGTTTCAAGGACATCTTTTTCATGGGGGATTCCCGTGGATTTCGACCCCGGCCACGTAGTATATGTTTGGATAGACGCACTGTCCAACTATATCACCGGACTGGGATATGATGCTGACGGAAACAGTTCTGCGGATTTCGAAAAATACTGGCCGGCGGATCTTCATTTGATCGGAAAGGATATTTTGCGCTTTCATACCATTTACTGGCCCATCATGCTCATGTCTTTAGAGGTGCCTTTGCCTAAACAGGTTTTCGGGCATCCCTGGCTTCTTACCAACGAAGGTAAGATGAGCAAATCCAAAGGGAATGTGATCTATGCAGATGATCTGGCAGACATTTTCGGCGTGGATGCAGTGCGTTATTTTTGTTTGCACGAGATGCCCTTTGAAAATGACGGGGTGATATCCTGGGATCTTATGCTGGAACGTTTTGATTCGGAGCTGGCAAACACCCTGGGAAATCTGGTGAACCGTACCATAGTTATGACTAATAAATATCTCGGGGGAAATGTGGCGGCCACCGGGGTTACTGAGGAGGTTGACAAAGATCTTAAGGCAATAGTATGCGCCGTGCGGGATAAGGCAGCAGCTCACATGGAGACACTTCATGTGGCGGATGCCCTTACAGAAGTGTTCAAGCTGTTCAAACGCTGCAACAAATATATAGATGAGACAGAACCCTGGGTGCTGGGGAAAGATGAGAGTAAAAAGGACAGACTTTCAGAGGTGCTTTATAATCTGGTGGAAAGCATCACTATAGGTGCGAACCTGCTCAGACCATTCATGACAGAAACTGCGGACCGTATCCTTGCACAACTATACGACGGAGCGGTAAGTGAAGGTGAGAGGACCTTTGAAGAACTTGACAAGTTCGGGCTCCGTTCTTCCTCTGCAAATGTTACATCTGCTCCCGAGATCTTATTTGCCCGCATGGACTTTGATCAGGTGAAAGAAAAGGTGGCGGCCATAGAGGAAAAGCAGAAAGTTATGGCGGGCGTTACTGCGGATGTTAAATATCCTCAGGCAGAGGCAAAACCGGAGATAACCATAGATGATTTCGATAAGATCCAGCTTCGGGTTGGTGAGGTGCTTGCATGTGAGCCGGTACCAAAGGCCAAGAAACTGTTGGTATCACAGATACGTATAGGAGACGAGGTAAGGCAGATAGTTTCAGGTATCGCCAGGTATTATTCACCTGAAGATATGGTAGGTAAAAAGGTGGCAGTGGTGACTAATCTTGCTCCGGTAAAACTTTGTGGAGTTGAATCCCAGGGGATGATACTGGCGGCAGGAGACAACGAAGGAAACCTGTCCCTGCTCACGCCTGATAATGATATAGTGGCCGGGAGCGAGATAAGTTAAGGTAAGACAGGGGAGAAATTGACAGCAATATTTTAGAGTGAAAATGAGATAGAGAACCGTACATCTGTCTCATCTGTAAGGAGAATTTGTATATGGGAGCGTTGGAAAGAATAGGCGTTTTTGATTCGGGACTTGGAGGGCTTACGGTACTTAACAGGTGTATGGAAATTCTTCCTGATGAGGCCTTTCTTTACTATGCCGACACCGATAATGTTCCTTATGGTGATAAGACCAGGGAAGAGATCATAGAGTATGTGGACAGTGCCGTTGATTATATGATGGCCCATTCCTGCAAGGCCTTTGTCATCGCCTGCAATTCTGCTACCAGCGCAGGGGTTGATTATCTGCGTGAAAAGTATAAAGGAGAGATAATCGTCAGTATTGAGCCGGCGGTAAAGCCGGCTGTCCTTGAGTATGCCCATGGGGGAAAAGTGCTGGTGCTGGCCACAAAGGTGACCATAGAAGGTAAGAAGCTTACAGATCTGATAGGTCTTTATGATAAAGATAAAATAGTTGTAAAAAAAGCCATGCCTGAACTTGCAATGCTGGCGGAACGGGGAGTTTTTGACACGGACGTGATAGTACCCCATCTAAAAGGAGAACTGGATGGTCTCGACCTTAAGGAATTTGATGTGGTGGTTCTGGGATGCACACATTTTCCTTTCTTCTATGACAGTTTTAAGATACTCATGCCATGGGCTGATGTGATAG
>CACZTF010000241.1 GCA_902784025.1 uncultured Lachnospiraceae bacterium | reverse complement strand
TTATGCATATAAAGATAAGCCTGTTCTTGAAGATATTTCATTTGAAGTTTTTACAGGCTCTCTTACCGTCATTGCCGGAAATAACGGATGCGGTAAATCAACTCTTCTTTCAGTTCTATCCGGTGCACAAAAAGCACTTAAGATAAAAGACCATAAGACTGAATTTATGATCTGCTCTGCTGATACAGAGATTCCTGACACTTATCTTATCCACGAGAAAAATGGCAGCTGTACTGTCGCAGGCTATGTTCCCCAGGAAGATCCGCTTCTTCCGGAGCTTTCTGTTAAAGAAAACCTTCTGCTTCGTTTTAAAGGCAAGAGTTCAGAATTTAAAAATGCACTTGAGCTGCCGTCTGTTAAAAAGATGGATATAGAAGAGCTCCTGAACAAAAAACCTTCCGTTCTTTCGGGCGGAATGAAAAAAAGAGTATCCATTGCATGTGCTCTTATAAATGATCCGCAGTTGCTTATCCTTGATGAGCCATCTGCTTCACTGGATCTGTCTTTTAAAAATCACTTAAGAACCTTTATAAAAGAATTCACTAAGGGAAACGGTACCGTGATCATGAGTTCGCATGATCCGGATGATTTCAGATCAGCTGATAATCTTTTTCTCTTAAAAGATAAAACGCTTTCTCCTACAGACTATGATACTCTGATGAAGGAGTTTTCATCATGAAACTCCGGCTCTTCAGATCCGAATTCCTGCGAAACCTTAGCTGCGTGCCTTCAGTACTTGCAGGCATTTTTCTTTTTGGCATATTATTTTTTATTCTTATATTCACCGGTTCAAAGATTCTCTACAAAACAGATGCCCCGACTAAGGCAAGAGTATTATTTGTCTACAGCGGAGAAAATGAAAACTATGTTGATATGGCACTTACATATCTGAAGGATATGACATCATCACAGGCTTCATTGGATATATTGAACCGGTCCGATAAAGATGAGGCACTTAACGAATTGTCCGAAGGAAAAGCGGATGCTGTGATCTGTTTCTCCGATGATGTACTTCAGGGCATAATGCAGGATAAGAATATTCCTGCTGAAGTTTATATCAGATCAGAAGATAAGACTTCTTCATTCTTCTTTAAAGAGATGCTTTCATCAGGCGTGTCTCTTCTCTCCTCTGCACAGGCTTCCGAAATGGCAGCAGCTTATATCCTTACATCCAAGGGTAAAGAAAGCGATGTTCAGGAGAGCCTCATGCAGGTCGATCTTATCGACTACAGCTATGCTGAAAAACGTAATGATTTATTTAAAACTTCGGTACTGATCCCGGGAACAGAAACTGCTGTGGATACATCCGATGCTGTTACGGATAAACTGACTTTTATCTATTATCTGAATTCAGGATTTATACTATTCATATCATTCTTAAGTATCTGTTTCTGCCAGGCGCTTAGGAAAGATAACAGAGCATATATGGATTGCTTAAAGTCTGACGGTATGAATATAAAGCTTTATTGCTTATTCAGGTTCTGCGGAGGTGCCGCTGTATTTACACTTATCACAACTGTGCTTGGACTTATATTATTCAGTGTTTCCGGTATAGGATTTCACCCCGGAAATCTGGCTTCAATTCTGCTTCTTTCCGTGTATTCCATCACCTCATGCTTATTTCTTACTCATATAACTTCATCCGTACCTGCTGCGGTTATGATAAAACTCTTTACAGAGAGCATATTCATGTTTGTATCCGGAGGCATAGTTCCTTTAGCTTTTCTTCCGGAAGGAATAAAATCATTAAGCCGTATACTTCCCCATCGCTATCTTCTTGAAGGAATGATGGATATGAGCCTTGGCCTTGATCTGAGATTTTCGCATCTTTTCCCGATGATCATATATACGATACTGTTTTATCTCATTTTTACTGCTTCTGTTATAGCAAAGCATGAAGGAGGACGCAGATGAGAAAAGACAGATTCTTATTATTTATGATCAAAAGCTATATAAAAAGTCCTCTGTTTTTATTTGTCATGATAGTTTTTATCCTGACAG
>CACZTF010000240.1 GCA_902784025.1 uncultured Lachnospiraceae bacterium | reverse complement strand
CACAGCCGGCATTTTCAGCGAAAAGTCCGTTTTGAATTTCGAAGAGATAAAAAATGTAGACAAGCTGAACAGTGATATGAGTGCCGGGAAAACACCTGTATCCTGCGACGTTCTTTACGACCAGATGGGGGCAAGGCCCAATGTTAATGTAACCGACCCTGACACCATAAAGATAATCTATGAGGAGCTGGGGGATATCACGGTAACCGGGAAAAGCACCATGAGCATAACAGATAACTACCATCATGTGATATTTACCTTGAAGGACGGCACAGTGGTGCGTTTCGGATTTGAAGGAACGGGAATGCTAAGTATCGGCACGGATAATTATGATGTAAAAGGCGGCGGCGGACTATGGTCGCTGGTAAAAGAGCTGCAGGAAAACTCATAAAAAGTTTTACAGAAAGCGAACTGAAAAACCCCGTCGTTTAGTTGACGGGGTTTTTCTTATATGATCACGTAGGGTTTGATCAGATCCTTGGGTTTTTCATCCATAAGCTTAAATGCGTCTTCTATCTTTTCAAAGCCTTCAAATTTGTAGTTAAGAAGCTTCCCGGGATGAACCCTGTCAGCCTGTATAAGTCGTACAAGCCTCTCTATCCTCCGGGCGCCTCCGGAACAAAAGCCGCAACGTAGGAATATGTTAGACATTCCGAGGCCCCATGCCATAGCAGGAAAGCTGATAGTTTCTGAAGGATCAAGGAAATATACATTTGAAATGATACCGTTGGGGCGGGTGAGGGCAAGCGCCTGGGTGAGGCTGTCCGCCTTACCGCCGGCGATGATCACCTTATCCACCTGACCCTTGTTTTTCTCTAAGATCTGCTCAACGATGTCGCCTTCCTTATAACTTATGATATCCGTAGCGCCGTATTCCTTTGCAAGTTCTACGCAGTTGGGACGGGTACCTACGGCAAAAAGTCTTCCGGCACCGGCAAGGGCAGCGCCTGCAACAGCCATAAGTCCTACGGGGCCGATGCCGATAACGACTACATTGTCACCGTATTTGATCTCTGCATTTTCCACTGCATGAAAGCCCGTGGACATCATGTCCGTGGTCATGAGCGCAGCCTCTGTGGAAATGTCATCGGGCGTGAGAAAAGATTGGCGTCCGCATTATTTACATGGTAATACTCTGCGAATACGCCGTCCTTGCCCAGCACGAATTTGAAGCTGGCCGTAAAACCGTAGTCGTGGGCGTTGTTGTCGAAGCCATCCTGAAGCAGGGGCGCTTCCCAGTCAGGGGTGCAGCAGTTTACGATAACCCGGTTGCCGTGCTTAAAATTCTTTACTACCGAACCTACCTCCACAACCTCACCGATGGATTCGTGGCCCAGGATGCGGTTTTCCAAAGGACCGGCGCCGCCGTGTGAAACATGGGTGTCGGAGCTGCAGGGAGCTACGGCGACCGGACGCAGGATAGCGTCAAAGGGACCTGCAACCGGCTTTTCGGCCTCAAACCAGCCTACATTGTTTATAGAAATCATTCCGAAACCTTTTATAGTTAAATTTCTCCTTTTATGTCTGTGTTTTATTTTATTCAAAATAATATACAGATTCCGTGAAAATGTACAGAACCAGTTTTAAAAAATTTTGCTGGTACCAGCCGTTGGATATTATAATTATTTTTATTTGTGTTAATTATTAATATGGATGTAATCGGCTTACATTATAAATGTCATGATCTATGAATTATCAATCTATTGTTTTCTCCCCGTATTCACTTAACAGTTCCTGGATTTTATCAAGATTCATCCCGTTATTTATCGAATATATGATGATCGCATCCCTTCTGTTCCGGGGATAAAGGGGCCCCGTTCCTGATATCTCCAATGCACGTTGTGTTTCACCAAGGGACAGGCTTGCAGCTATACACATGGCAATAACCTTGTCTCTTCCGGGGGCGCGTGTTTTATTTATGATCTGATACCAGTAAGTCCGTTCTATATTACTGTTTGAGATAAGAACGGAGTTATCGGTATTGCGGACATTTTCAAGTGATGTATAATAATCTGCAAATGTTGCAAAATGGGAATCAACTGCAGGATCAGCTATATAATCTGACAAAGCATCCTCTGTGTCTGCATGGCTTAATAATTCCAGCAGATTGTCTGTAGTTTTCATGATCGTACCTCCGGTAAATGTTATAATGCTGGTGTTATCATCACTAGTTATGTTGGAGTATATCACATGGATAAAGAATCAGGAAGTGTAAAAGAAAGTAAGAGCACTATAGTGCCGGACCCGGAAACGGGTAAGATCTACTATGTAAAAAAACTGAAAATATATGATTTAAGAGTATATGATCATTTGTGTAAAACAAAAAGTCCATATACTGCCAACATAGAAAGCTATTATGAGGAAAACGGGGTACTAACGGTTAATGAAGAATGTATACATGGCATAACCCTGGAAAAGCATCTGGAAGAAAATAAAGATCTAAGCTTTAAAGAACGTAAAGATTTATTATTAAAAATATGTAAATGTGTAAAGTTCCTGCATTCTTCAACACCTACAATAATCCATCGTGATATAAAAGGTTCAAATATCATGGTAGAGGACAATGGCAATGTGCGTCTTATAGATTATGATGCTGCAATAGTATTGAAAGAATCCGGGGAAAGGGATACAAATCTTTTGGGAACCGCCGGCAGCGCAGCGCCTGAACAGTACGGATTCAGGACATCTGATGAAAGAACCGACATATATGCGTTAGGAGTCCTGATCAGGGAGATGTTCCCCGATTCCCGGAAAATGCAAAAGATCGCACAAAAAGCAACACAAATGGATCCGGATAAAAGATACAGGGGTGTGAATATGCTTACAGACAGGTTGCGCGGGTTTGCTGTAAATATTATCCGGGTGCCGGGTTTCCGCACAAAAAAGGTGTGGAAGGCGGTTATTTCGGTTATCACATTTACAGCAATACTTTTATTCTCACTTACATACAGACAGCCTGAAACCTTACCGGTATGGGCGGGGATATCCGAAAGGATATCTTATATAGTTTTGGGACTTATTTTGACTGACCTTTATTTCGGCTGGACACACATTTACAACCACTTACCACTTATACGCGCCCGAAAGATTAATTTGAGAGTGATCGGATATATTATCTGGACAGCGGTGGTGATCGCAGCGTGGAGCCTGTTCATAAGTATCATACATTCTGCTGCAGGGGTATGAAAACGGGATTGTGTGCTGCCTGCACACCAAATCTGATAAATAAAAATATATAATAAACTCTGATTATATATTCGTTTTGGCCATGTTTGGGAGGTATATTTATGAAGGCAATTGTTTGTGAAATGTGCGGAAGTAATGATTTGATCAAAAATGAGGGGTTTTACGTTTGTGAAAATTGTTGAACAAAGT
>CACZTF010000239.1 GCA_902784025.1 uncultured Lachnospiraceae bacterium | reverse complement strand
CCCATAATGATAGACGGCACGGGAATGTGCGGCGGATGCAGGCTGACCCTGAACAGGAACGGGAAAAAGGAGATAAGGTTTGCCTGCGTGGACGGTCCTGATTTTAACGGTTATGAAGTGGACTTTGAAGAAGCTATGAACCGGGGAAGGATGTACAAAGAGTTTGAAATGCACGCATTTGAGGAGACTTGTCATCTTTTCGGAGATATTGTTTCAGAGTAATAAGGTATTAAAATGGCAATGTTTTTTATTATGAAATATCTGTCAAGAAGGGAGAAATGTCAGTATGGGGCTGATAGCGAAAAAACATGAGATGCCTGTACAGGCAGCGGATGTGCGTGTTAAGAATTTTAGAGAAGTGGCACTTGGCTACGATGTGGAGACGGCTATTGCGGAGGCGGGTAGATGTCTGAACTGTAAAAACAAACCCTGTATACAGGGATGTCCCGTAAATGTGGATATACCTGATTTTATCGCAAAGATAAGGGAAAAGGATTTTGAGGGGGCTTTTGAGGTAATTAGTCGTTCATCTTCTTTGCCTGCGGTCTGCGGCCGGGTATGTCCCCAGGAGACCCAGTGCGAGAGTAAGTGTACTATGGGGATAAAGAATGAATCTGTTGCCATAGGCAGGCTTGAGCGTTTTGTGGCGGATCTTTACAATAACAAAAAAGATGCTAAAGTTAGTGCTCCGGTGAAGAACGGACACAGGGTTGCTGTGGTTGGGAGCGGACCGTCAGGTCTTACCTGTGCCGGAGATCTGGCTAAGAAGGGGTACAGTGTGACTGTTTTTGAGGCTCTGCATACAGCAGGAGGCGTGCTTGTGTATGGTATTCCTGAATTCCGTCTTCCCAAGACCATAGTTGCAAAGGAGATAGCAAACCTGAAGGCTCTGGGTGTGGATATAGAGACAAATGTTATAATCGGCAAGACTCTGTTTATAGATGAGCTATTTGACAACGGTTATGAGGCGGTCTTTATAGGAAGTGGCGCAGGGCTGCCAAGATTTCTGAATATTCCCGGAGAAGGGTTTAACGGCGTGTATTCTGCCAATGAGTTCCTTACCCGCAGTAATCTTATGAAAGCGTTTATCGATCACCCGGTGACTCCTATCATGAAAGGAGGTAAAGTAGCTGTAGTGGGCGGTGGAAATGTGGCTATGGATGCTGCAAGGACAGCGCTCAGACTTGGTGCAGAAAGAGTCTGTATCATTTACAGAAGATCAATGGAAGAGCTTCCTGCAAGAAAAGAAGAGATACATCACGCACAGGAAGAGGGAGTGGAGTTTATGCTCCTGTGCAATCCTGTTGAGATCATAGGTTATGAGAACAAAGAAGATCCCAGGGACAGTAAGAATGGTTTCGTGAAAGGAATAAAGTGCGAGAGGATGGAGCTGGGCGAGCCGGATGAAGAAGGCAGGAGACGCCCGGTGCCCATAGCCAGAAGCGAATTCGTTCTGGATGTTACGGCGGTCGTTATAGCCGTAGGAACTTCACCGAATCCGCTCATAAAGGACACCACGGCAGGTTTAAGCGTAAATGAAAAAGGCGGCATAATCGTGGATGAGAAGGGATTAAGTTTTAAGCCGGGGGTTTACGCCGGGGGAGATGCGGTAACAGGTGCAGCTACGGTGATATCCGCAATGGGAGCAGGAAAGCTTGCGGCAAGATCTATAGATGAATACCTGAAAGAAGAAAAATAAACTTTACTTGTATGTTGCTTGTATAGTTTTAGCAAACAGGTTGCAAATTGAACTGATTGGGTATATAATAAATTGTGAAGAAAGTGTGATATTTTATTAACGAATATAGGTTTTTAGGAAAGGAAGTATAAAAAAATAATGAAGAAGATTGGAAAAGCAAAAAAGATAGCCTTGTCGGTATTGATCGCAGGAGTTGCTGCAGGTCTGCCGCTTGCAGGCACTATACCCACCGCTGTTTTTGCAGAAGAGACGTATGATATTACACTTACACTGAAGCAAAACGAGGGCGGCAGGATCAATTCAGACATTTCAGAAAGTGTTAAGACGGGTGAGACATTCAGTCTTGAAGCAGTGGCAGAAGAAGGTTACAGATTTTCACATTGGAATCTCAGAAGTGACGGTTATCACGAGTTGGTCAAAGGGACTGAAGATGACAGCAGGATAAGTGTTAAGGTATACGAGTCGTATGCCCGTCTGTTTTCAGCTGAAGCTGTGTTTATTAAGGATGATCTGTACCTGATCAAGGGGCTCCCGGGTATTCAGGAATCCGCACGGGCAGGTGAGGTCTTTGACCTGGGTGAAAACATCAAAAAAAATATTGAAAGAGGCAAAGCAGACGACAATTATTCATTTTCGATTGGTGTAGAAAGGATAAGTGACGGTGTCAATATCACCAAAGAAGTATATGATATGGAGACTAATACCATTACTATGCCCAATGCCGATATTTATATATTTATGGAAGCAGCAAGTTCTATAGTTCTTGATAATGTGGATATGGACAAGACCACATTTACCATAGAAAATGCCACTAATAATACCGCGGAGATTCCCGAAACTGCTCAAGCAGGCGAGGAAGTTGAGATAGTAACGATCATTGATTATCCGGGAGATGAAAAGAAGAATGTCACTTACAGGATTGAAAGAATAAGTGATGGCTCGGATATGACGGATACGCTTATGGCAGATGCTTCTGATAACCGTTTTATCATGCCGTTTTATGATATAAGGATCTCGGTAGACAGGCTATCTCCCGAGCCTTCATTTGAGTCTGAACAGACAGAGGGCGATTCAAATTCAAACGATACTAAGTACATGACAAATGTAAAAGCTGCTTATGATCTTCCGGACGAAGGAAAGAATGATACCATGGAAGAAGGTTCCGGATCGGCAGGCGGATCACAAAGTGACGATGAATCAAAAGCCTGTGTAGGAACAGAGTGTGAAAAAGAGATTGAAGCAGGGGCAAATTCAGAAATAAAAGGATCTGTTGATAAAAATGATCCCGAAAATATCGTAAAACCTTCAGATACGATAGTAAAGACACCTGTTTCCGTTTCAGCATCCTCAGGAACTGTAACTAATCCTGCTGCCGTAAGGATGGAAGGTTCTTCGTCGACGACGGCAAGCACCGTTTCAGCTCCTGCGACCGGTGATTACAATTTAACAGCTGCAGTTACCGTGGCAGCGATCGCAGCAGGTGCGGGTATCGTGGCAGCGGTTGTCATATTGAGAAAACGTATGACAGATTGATAATAGAAGTCACATTTTTCTGAAAAAATAAAGGTACGGCATATGCACAGGACTGTACCGTTAAAACTGCAGATAATAAAAATAAGGGAATTATCCGATGTAATCAGATATGGATCATGAATGGTCTTAATTTACTGTATGATTGGAAATGATTCCCTTTTTTGATCGGAAAGTAAGAGGTATGAATATGGATAAAGACACATCAGATTTAAATGAAAAAATACAGATATTAAAAAATATGATACAGGAAAACGGCAGTTTTGTTTTTTTCGGGGGCGCCGGGGTTTCCACGGAAAGCGGAATACCGGATTTCAGAAGTGCAGACGGATTGTATAACCGGGAAAGTACAGTACCTCCCGAAAAGATCATAAGCCATACGTATTTCAAGATGCATCCTAAGGAATTTTTTGATTTTTATAAAAGTAAGATGGTATATACAGAGGCAAAGCCTTCGGTAACTCACGAGGCCCTTGCAAAGCTGGAGCAGGAAGGAATATGCAAAGCCGTTATAACCCAGAATATAGATGGTCTTCATCAGATGGCAGGAAGCAAGAATGTATTGGAACTTCATGGAAGTATATACAGAAACTACTGTATAAAATGCGGCAGACCTTACGGACTTGAGGCCATAATGACGGGAAAAGGAATAAAACAGGGAAAAGGACGTTTCGAAGGCGTTCCTGTATGTGAATGCGGAGGCATAATAAAACCTGACGTTGTACTCTATGAAGAAAGTCTGGATGAAAGCGTTATGAACGAATCGTTGGCTTTAATATCCGACACTCCCATGCTCATAGTAGGCGGAACATCACTGAATGTATATCCTGCCGCCGGCATGCTGCGCTATTTCAAAGGCGAACATCTTGTACTCATAAACAAGGAACCCACAGCATTTGATGAAAATGCAGAACTGCTTATACAAGGAGCTCTTGGTCAGGTGTTTTCCCGGTTAATGTAAGAAATAAGACAGGTAAGACACAGTACGATAGAAGTTGAAAGATAAAATGTCTGACAGTTATCTGTTTTAATAAACGGTTAGCCATTGACAACTGCCTCGGTT
>CACZTF010000238.1 GCA_902784025.1 uncultured Lachnospiraceae bacterium | reverse complement strand
GAGGGGAAGCTTCCGGGAAGCTTTTATTATACAATAGAACCGGCAGTTGCCATGTCGGCAAATTATACAAAAGCGGAAAGGCTTGTTTCCGACAAAGGCATTGTTAAAGAAATAAAAGAAACCCCGAGGGGTTTCTTTGTAGTGGTGGAATTTGATGAATGATATCAGAATCTTCTTCTGCGGCTTCTGTACAGTGCATTTTTCTCTCTTTTTCTCCTGATGCCGGAAATAATAGCCCATAGTATGAATATGCCTAAAAGGCCAAGACCTATACCGATCAGTATTTTCAGATCGACAACAAAAGGAGAATTAACGGATGTACTTTGCTTATCTTCAGAAGCATCGGGACTGACCGCAGGCAGCATGACATTGGCAGTCGTTACGGCATCAGCTCTGTGATAAGAAAGATCAGCTGTACCGGCTGTGAAATCACCGTATTTGAATGCTATGGGGATATTTACGTTTTGGTCATCAGCCGTTGTTTTATGGTCTGTATCGGGACTGACTTTTACATCAGAAATGGATGCTCCGTCCGGAAGCGTTACATAAGTAGCATCTAAATTATGGCGTATCTTTCCGGAATTAAAACGCCCTGAGTTTAAATAGGAAGTCTCAGTGTACGGTGCCAGCAATGGCGTTCCTGTAAGAGAAACTTTTGAAAAGTTGTTAAAGCCCCATTCAAACATCGTGCGTGCATCTGAAAAACGCTCGTCAGCACCTGATTCGAAACATACAGCTATAAGGCGCATTCCGTCTTTCTGGGCATATGATACATATGTATGACCGCCCTCAGGAAGGTAACCGGTCTTTCCGCCCACACAGTATTTATACTCATAACCCATACCGGGAAGTAAAAGGTTTCTGTTCTTAAATTGCCGCTTTTCACTTGTCAGATTAGTTGCCGGGATCTCATAATTAGTCTCAGAATCTATAGCAAGGAAAGTAGGGTTATTAAAACACTCCCTGGCAATAAGAGCCATATCATATGCAGTGGAATAGTGTTCGTCATCATAGAGACCGCTTGCGTTCACAAAATGAGTGTCCAATGCCCCGGCTTCATCTGCAGCTTTGTTCATAAGGTCAGCAAAGCCTTCAACAGAACCGCCTACATGCTCGGCAAGTCCGTAAGCCATTTCATTGGCAGAATGGAGCAGCAATCCATGCAAAGCCTGATCAATAGTAAATTCTTCGCCTGCCTTTGTATTTAAAGAAGCGTCCCCTTCTTCTACTGAGTCTGCAGCTTGTTGTGAAAAGACTATCTTTTCGCCAAGTGAAGTGTTTGATGTTACAAGAAGACCTGTCAGGATCTTAGTCGTACTGGCAGGATAACATCTTTCGTGTGAATTTTTTTCAAAAAGCACTGCTCCGGTATCCGCATCCATAAGTATAGCTGATCCTGAAAAGATATCGGGAGACTCCGGTATATAAAGATCCTTTTTTTCTTCTGAATCACCGGAATTTTCGTTTTCTTCATTCTGCTTCTCATCTTCTTTACCGGCAGAATCTTCTTCAGAAGCTGACTGTTCTTCTGATTCGAGTGCCTGTGCATAAACCGGTGACGGTGCTGCATATGTGGAAAAAGCCGTAAGGGCTGCAGAGAACATAGCGATGGATGCTGTTTTTTTAATGATGAAATTTCTGATGTTCATATGATGATCGTCCTGTGTTATTTTTTTTATAAAAGGTGTATATATATACTTTTAAAACGTGATCTGTTAATGATTCGTTCTTATTATTTTACATTAAATACAGTATATAGGAATCGAACTTTATAGTAAAGAAAAAACTTGTCTTTTATGTTTGACGTTCAGCTTTTTGTTTTTAAGATCATTCGTGACATTATATTTAAAAAAATTCGTAAATGCAACTATTATCACAACAGATGCAGAGTATTACATTGTTTTTGAGTACATTTATGCAAAGGACTCTTGAACAATATCATAATTATTACTATAATTGGTCATCAAGGGGTTATTCGTTTTTCCATCTATGTATTACCATTTTATTATGATCATCATTGAAGATCGGTGGGACATAGCATTATGAAGTTCATAAAAAAGAATATCGTTATGTTTATAGCTCTGGCAGCTGCTGTTATAACTTCTTTTATAGTATTGCCGGATAAGGAATATTTGGGATATTTTGATCTTAAGACGCTTACTTGCCTTTTTTGTGTGCTGGCTGTAGTTTGTGCTTTAAAAAATATTCGTTTTTTTTATATGCTGGCCCGAAAAGTAGTGCAGCTTACCAAAAATGCCAGGATGAGCACGCTTGCTTTGGTGTATATAACATTTATCGGTTCCATGCTCATAGCCAATGATATGGCTCTGCTTACATTTCTGCCGCTGGGATACATAGTTTTGAGCACTACCGGACAGAAAAAGTACATGGCTTTTGTTTTTATCATGCAAAACATTTCCGCAAATCTGGGAGGGATGCTCACACCCTTCGGTAATCCGCAGAACCTGTATTTATATACAAGATTTGAGATACCTACTCCGGAATTTATGATGATAATGCTGCCTTTATTTTTACTGGCAGTAGGTATGATAACGTTTTGTTGTATAGTTTTCGTAAAACCGGAGCCGTTACAGCTGACGGATGAGACTATAGCCATGAGCAGGCCGCGCACAGTTCTTTATTTAGCATTGTTTGCTCTGGCTATAATAATCGTTTTCAGAGGTATACCTTATTGGATAGGTCTTATAGTGATACCTGCGGTGCTTATATTTGCAGACAGAAAGGCTCTGAAGGATGTGGACTATCCTTTGCTTCTTACCTTTGTCTTTTTCTTTATTTTTTCCGGAAATATGTCACGCATTGATGCTGTGAGCATGTTTTTGTCCGGTCTCTTGGAAAAAAGCACACTTATCGTAAGCGCATTATCGTGCCAGGTGATCAGTAATGTGCCATCAGCAATACTTCTTTCAGGATTTACGGATAATTATAAAGAACTATTGATGGGAGTAAATATAGGCGGGACCGGAACTATAATCGCTTCCCTGGCAAGTCTTATTACTTTCCGTGAATATCTTAGTCATAATCCCGGCAAGGCATTAAAATATCTGGGGAAGTTTTCGGTTTTCAATTTTGCTTTTCTCGGTATCATGCTTTTGTTTGCACGGTTTGTGCTTGTCTGATACCTGACGGTTGATATTTGAAGTATTCATTTGGGATATTCTGTTTCAAGTAAAAAGGTAAAAAAAAAGTAGAAAACATTTTATAACTGTGATATAATACGAAAATACGTGATTGGCGCACCGGTTGCGTTTATCAAAAAACAAATAGGAACTTACTTTTAAGGAGGAACGTTACGACTATGGATGTTAAAGTCGAGCAGATGAGCGAGAAGAATATGTATCGCCTTACTATCGAGGCTACAGCTGAGGAGTTTGAAAAGGGCGTACAGAAGGCCTATGAGAAGAATAAGGGTAAGATAAGTATACCCGGTTTCAGAAAGGGTAAGGCCCCCAGAAAAATCATAGAGAGGATGTACGGTAAGACTTTCTTTCATGATGAAGCAGTCAATGAGATCGTACCGGAGCTTTATGAGCAGGCAAAGGCCGAGTCTGATCTTGAAATAGTATCCAAGCCGTCTCTTAAGGTTGTAAAAATGGATGAGGAAAAACCTCTCGTTTTTACGGCCGAAGTTGCTGTTAAGCCTGAAGTAAAGCTTGGTAAATATAAAGGCGTCGAGGTTGAAAAACAGGACATCGAGGTTACAGATGCAGAAGTAGAGGAAGAGCTTAAAAAGGCCCAGACTACCAATGCACGTACCGTAGAAGTGACTGACCGTCCTGTACAGGACAAGGACCTTACTACCATAGATTTTGAGGGCACTATAGACGGTGTGCCTTTCGAGGGCGGAAAGGGAACTGATTATCCCCTCACCATAGGATCACATACATTTATCGATACATTCGAAGATCAGCTCATAGGTATGAATGTCGGAGACGTTAGGGACGTTAAGGTCAGATTTCCCGATGAATATCATGCTACTGCGCTGAAAGGCAAGGATGCAGTTTTTAAAGTTACTCTTAAGGAGATAAAGGAAAAACAGCTTCCCGAATTAAATGATGAATTTGCTGAAGATAACGGCTATGACAGTATAGACGCTTACAAGAAAAGCATATTTGACAATCTTTCCGAGGCAAAGAAAACAAGTGCAAAAAATAAGAAAGAAAGAGAAGCGCTTGATGTCGTTATAGATGATTGTGATCTCGAGCTTCCTAAAGCATATGTGGATACTCAGGTTCAGAGGATGGCAGAGGATATAGAGAGAAATGTGACACAGCAGGGTATGACATTTGACCAGTATCTTCAGTATATGAATATTACTGCCGATAAGTTCGTGGAAAATTTAAGACCTGACGCAGAAAAGAGGATTCAGCAGAGACTTGTGCTTTTAGCTATTGCTGAAGCTGAAAAAATGGAAGCAACCGAAGAGGAATACAAGTCTGAGGTTGAGAAAAATGCAAAGAATCATAATCTGGAGCCCGATGAATTCGAGACTGTGATCGATGATGAAAGCAAGAAACTCATTCGTGAAGATATTGTTATACGCAAGGCTCTTGAGCTTGTTACGGAAGAGGCGAAGGAAGTAGAAAAGAAATCAGAAAAAACTTCAAAGACAACAAAGACTGCCAAGACCGATAAAGAAGAAAAGAAGCCTGCAACTAAAAAAGTAACAGCTAAGAAGAGTACCGCAGCAAAAAAAGCGGACGATAAGTCTTCTGATGATGACAAGAAAGAAAAGAAGCCTGCGGCTAAGAAGACAGCCTCCACAAGCAGAAAAACTGCTTCT
>CACZTF010000237.1 GCA_902784025.1 uncultured Lachnospiraceae bacterium | reverse complement strand
TCCTCCTTAATGAAAGTCACGCCGAATACGGGGAGAGCCGTAAAAGCTCTTCTTTTCTGCCCTTATCGAGCGGCGCATTGGTTAATACTACACAAATCTTATGTTTTTGTCAACGAATTTTTTCTGTATCTTATTCCGGATTCTTTATATTATCATTCAGCTCCCAGCCGTTTTCCTCAAAAAGCTTCATGTAATCACTTACATCCTTTCTGAAGCCGTCCATGGTATATCCCGAATCCACCGCATCCCAGTAGTTCACGGGATCACCATGGTTCGTGGCAATGCCTCTTGCATGACCTTCTTCATGTGAGATGACCACTCCGTCCTCTAAAGGATCCAGATTATACTTTATGCAAAGCTCCGCAAAAAGCTTTACGGCACTGTAATATGCGGTACGGCACTGTTCCTTCGCTTTATCTTCATCAGAAACTATAAGTTTAAAATCTTCTGTGTACTCACCGGCATCTGTCTCACACATTTCCACGCCTATGTAAGCTCCGTTGCCTTCTTCATAACCGCAATGCCATGCCACCTGGTTCCAGGGAAGTGTTTGATAGACAACCCCGGTGTTCGAGTCTATGAACCCGTGAACTCCGGCATTCCAGTAATCCTTTTCACCGAAAAGCTCCACCTGCCCCTCTGCCTGGGAAACGGCAACTCCGATAGAATGGAGCATAAGACCCTTTACCTCCATTTTACCGGTATAACCGTAATTAGGAGATTCGGTAAGTATATTTTCCTTGATGACCACCCTTCCTTCAGTCATCTCTTTCATATCCACTTTTTTATTTTCGGCAAGTGTCTCTGTTGCTTCCGCACCTTCCTGATTTTCTGCCGCCGCCGATTCCTCGGCCGATATAGTGCTCGCCACGACCTCGTCCTGGTTTTTTCCGGATCCGGCGGCACTCACTATAAGACATATACCGGCAGTCACTCCTATAACTGCCCATATTCCGGTCTTAATCTTTTTCATGAGCGCTTTATGTCTGCGCCCGTTTCCTTTTTGATACATAAGTCTCCTTAAGCAAATTACCCTTATACGATCTGTTTTTTTATTAATATTAACACGGAAGGGTTCTGCCAACGCTCCCGTTCATCCCGCCCCGATCTTTAAGCACACTGTTTCAGAGTACAGTTTGAACGATTATATACCAAAATCACGTTTTTTTCAAATATTTTTATTTTTCATCCAGATATTTTTTCAGATACTGCCCCGTATAAGACTTCTTTTTCTTTGCTATCTCTTCAGGCGTTCCCTCTGCCACGACTCTTCCTCCGCCGTCGCCTCCCTCGGGTCCCATATCGATTATATGATCAGCTGTCTTGATCACATCCAGGTTATGCTCTATCACCACCACGGTATTTCCTCCCTCAGTGAGCCGCCGGAGTATGTCTGTCAGTCTGTGTACATCTGCAAAATGCAGCCCTGTCGTGGGTTCATCAAGAATGTATACCGTTCGTCCCGTACTCTTTTTGGACAGCTCAGAAGCTATCTTCATACGCTGGGCTTCGCCTCCCGAAAGCTCAGTAGAGGGCTGTCCCAGGCGCACATAACCAAGCCCCACTTCCCGTATGGTCTCAATACGTCTTTTGAGAGAAGGAACATTTGCAAAAAAATCCACAGCCTCATCTACGGTCATGTTCAGAACATCATAAATGGTCTTTCCTTTGTACTTAACCTCCAGGGTCTCCCTGTTATAACGTTTTCCACCGCACACCTCACAAGGCACATATACATCCGGCAGAAAATGCATTTCTATCTTTATTATACCATCGCCGCTGCATGCCTCACACCGTCCGCCTTTTACATTGAAACTGAACCGTCCCTTTTTATATCCCCTCTCCTTCGCATCCGGAGTCGCAGCAAAAAGATCCCTGATGATATCAAATACGCCCGTATATGTGGCCGGGTTTGATCTGGGAGTCCTTCCTATGGGTGCCTGGTCTATATCAATGACCTTATCTACCGCTTCTATCCCCTCTATGGAATCATGAAGTCCGGGAACACACAAGGATCTGTTGACTTTTTTTGCAAGAGCCTTGTAAAGTATCTCATTTATGAGGGAGCTCTTGCCGGAACCGGATACGCCTGTAACACAAGTCAGTACTCCCAGGGGAATGTCCACATTTATACCTTTCAGGTTGTTCTCCCTGGCACCTTTTATCGTCAGTCTGCCTCCCGGTACGTTGCGCACTGCGGGAACAGGTATTTCCTCCCTTCCTGACAGATAAGCACCCGTGATGGATTTTTTGTTTTTGCAAAGATCGGCAGCCGTCCCCTCAGCCACCACTTCACCGCCGTGCTCTCCGGCTCCGGGTCCTATGTCTATTATCCAGTCAGCCGCACGCATTGTATCCTCATCATGCTCCACAACTATCATGGAATTGCCCAGATCACGCAGATGCTCAAGAGTTGCCAGCAATCTGTCATTATCCCTTTGGTGAAGACCTATACTTGGCTCATCCAAAATGTATACCACGCCCGTAAGCCCGGATCCTATCTGGGTGGCAAGCCTGATGCGCTGTGCTTCACCTCCCGATAATGTACCCGTCGCCCTTGAAAGAGAAAGATAATTAAGTCCCACATCCAGCAGGAACTTCAGTCTTTCTTTTATCTCCTTTAATATGCCTCCGGCTACGTTAAGCTCCCTTTCTGTAAATGTAAGATCCTCAACAAAACGCGCAAGCTTGTCTATACTGAGCTCTGTCATTTCAAATATGTTTTTATCACCCACGGTAACGGCAAGGGATGAAGGCTTGAGCCTCTGTCCTTTACACTCTGCACAGGGAGTGATCCTCATAAAAAGCTCGTACTGTTCTTTCATCGTCTCCGATGCAGTTTCCCTGTACCTTTGCTCTGTAGTTGCTATCAGACCGGAATAAGCAATGGGATATACCCCCCGTCCTCTTTCGCTCTGATAATGAACATTTATCTTTTTACCGCCTGTACCGTAAACTATAAGGTCTTTGATCTTTTTGGGATAGTCCCTGTAAGGAGTATCCAGAGAAAAACCGTATTCATCTGCAAGGGCTTTTAAAACAGCGCCGGAAAACGATGAGGGATCGCTTGATGACTGCCATCCGTAAGCAGCTATGGCACCTTCCGATATAGAAAGGGAATCATCCGGGATCATCAGCCCGGGATCGAACTCCATCTTATAACCGAGACCGAAGCATGCCGGACAGGCACCAAAAGGATTATTGAACGAAAAGCTGCGGGGTTCTATCTCTTCTATACTTATATCGCAGTCAGGACAGGAAAAGCTCTGGGAAAATCTCAGTATTTCCTCCCCGTCGCTGACAACCTCCATTAACCCGTCACTGAGACGAAGCGCCGTTTCCACGGAATCCGAAAGCCTTTTTTCTATCCCGGCTTTCATGATCAGCCTGTCTACTACTATGTCAATATCATGTTTTTTATTTTTATCCAACTCAGGCGTATCGTCCAGATCATAAACGATACCATCGACATTTACACGTACGTACCCGCTCTTTTTGGCACTTTCGAATATCTTTTCATGACGGCCCTTTTTTCCCCGTACCGCCGGGGACATTATCTGAAGCTTTGTTTTTTCCGGCAGCTGCATGATCCTGTCCACCATCTGGTCCACAGTCTGCTTTTCTACCTTTTTGCCGCATTTCGGACAGTGGGGTATACCTACCCTTGCATAAAGAAGACGAAGATAATCATATATCTCCGTTACCGTACCCACAGTTGAACGTGGATTTTTATTTGTGGATTTCTGATCTATGGAGATCGCCGGCGACAGTCCTTCGATGGATTCAACTTTCGGTTTTTCCATCTGGCCGAGGAATTGTCTCGCATACGAAGAAAGGGACTCCATATAACGTCGTTGTCCCTCTGCATATATCGTATCAAAAGCCAGCGAGCTCTTGCCTGATCCCGATAATCCCGTCAGCACTACCAGCCTGTCCTTTGGGATATCCACATCTATATCTTTCAGGTTATGCTCCCCGGCTCCTCTTATCTTTATGTATCTGTCAAACTTACCCTTTTTCATGTGTATCTCCCATACAAATGAACCCTGTTCCTGACATCAAGATGAATACCGGTTGATAAGAAATGTCTGTTGCTGCTTCCCTTTTTTTCTATCTTATTTCTGTTGCTCAAGAACAACGGTATTTCCACTGTTATAAACGTAATCCGTAAGTATCGTAACTCTGTCACCGTCATTCGCCCCTCTCTCAAAGGTTCCGAAAAGCTCCTTCCGTCTTTCTTCACTGGATTCGTAATGAAGCACAAAGGGTTCATCCTCATAAAGATTATTTGCTACGATACCTGTTTGTTCTCCGGCCGTGAACTCTCCGTTTTCCTTTTTTACTTTAGTAAACTGCAGTGATCCGCCGGATATCTTTATATCGCTGTAATACTCGTTTTTTTCTCCGTATGATTTTATTTCATTTCCGTATCTGTCAGCGATTATCAACCTTTTAAAATAATTCTTCACGCCTCCTACGGTGGTCTCATGGTCAGACTCCCCTGCGATACCGTAAACTATGTCATCCTCCATGAAGCCCAGTATTTTCAGATCTTCTCCTTCATTTGCAGAAATACCGCTGAGGATCTCCTCATCCCTGTCAAATATCTCTATCCTGTCAGACATCCCCGGCACCTCGGAAGCACTTTGGGAATACGCCATGACAGAGGCGTCGCCGGAATAAAAGATATTGCCGTCTGCAGATGTTCCGGTAACAGTCTCCCTGCTGTAGTCATCCACATTTATCTTTTGATCGGCGCCGTCTACCGTCACAAACATCTCGCCGTACTCGTTCAGATAACTTTCAGCCGCAAATCTCTTCATGGCTTCCATATCTTTAAACGTACGGACAAATAATATCTCTGAAAGTACACCCTTTTCGGATTTGTACTCGTAAATGCCTATGCCGCTCTCTCCCGCATGGACTCCACCGGGAAATGCTCCGTATACTGCAAATGTAACATCACCGTTATCTTTCACGGATATTATATTTATTCCGAAACCGCTCTCACAGGAAACTATGTTTCCGTCGGGATCTGTCTTTATCAGAGGAGTGAGATCTGTCCTGACTTCCCCTTCACTTTCTCCTTCTCTTTCAAAAGAAAACAACCGTACAAATCCTGTTTTTTCCGTTCCGGTACCATTACAGATACGCCACAGATTACCTCCGTTTACAAAACAGACGTACTGGCCTCCTTCCGAATAGATCCTCTGCATATCCTCATCAGCCTGAAATCCCAGGGGCACGGTGGCTTCCTTTATCTTCAGCTTGTTTCCGGAAACCGTTTCGTAAGCCTTGCGCTGAAAACCTTTTAGTGTCTTTTCTTCCTCCTCCGTGTCCACATCGATAGTGAAAACGTCATTTACGATCACCCTCTCTTTGCCACCGCTTTCGCTTCCCACGCCTATAGCATAGCTTGTCGTGATAAGGACTTCATCCTGGTCTACACTTACCAGTGAAGCTATGGCCCTTTCTTCGTTTTTGGGGGACAGCCCCTTCCACATTATCAGGGAGGCCGGACTGATAAGCTCTGTAGTGGCGAAGTTAAAGGAGTCCGTAGTCGTCTTGGTATCTATGACACTTTCTATATATCCGGTATCGTCATCAGATAAACTATAGCTGATGAAATCGTCCGCAAATAAAATGGCTTTCTTTATGTCATCAGGGTTTTCAAAAATCTCTATCCTTGTATTGTATATAAGAGCCGGAGCGATCTCTCTTTCCAGCTTGATCTGGAGATTATATTCTTTTTTTGCGCTTATGAGATTTTTGATGTTAAGAACGGCCTCAGTAAGTCCTCCTGTCTCGTAGATCTCTTCTACTTCCGTTTCTTCTATAAGATCACCGGTGCTGATATCCCTCACCTGATAAGAAACACCTTTCACGTTGTCAAATGGTTCCGATATGAGGATCCTTTGTCTGAGATCATCAGGAAGTACCGTAAGGGAATATCCCTTTCCTTCTTTAGAGAAGCTGTCGGACTGATATCCTGTCAGACGATTGTATACAGAGCTGTCCTCAAAAAGCATCTCTATATAAGGAAGACCTTTTTCACCTGCCATAGAAACCGAAGAGTCTGTCCTCACTTCATTTTTCTCACGATTATCTGACGTAAAAAGATTTCCTATCACAGCTGCCGCTACTATAGCTGCTGCTGCAATACACATAATTAAAATAAGGGTTACCTTGGGGAAGCTTTTTTTACCGGCTTCTATCTCCTTCTGAACCTTGCGCATCTTCTTGTAGGTTTTCTTGTAGGTTTTCCTGTAGCTCTTTCTCATATGTATGATACGTCTCCCGCTCCGGTCCGTTTCCGCCGGAATCCTCCTCAATATGCCGGGAATCTTCTATAAGCTCTGATGACATATCCCTGACATTCGTGCAGGCTTCTGTGTTCTGAGCCTCTTTAAGCGCTTTTTCTTTTTTCTCTCTGCGCTTTCTCACCATAGGTTCAAAATAAACCCCGGCCTGTATCGCCAATACTCCCACCAGCACAGCTACGGCACTGCAGAACTTAAACCTGATCGCAAGTATTATGATCGCACTTATGGCTGCTATTCTTATAAGCATAAAAATAACCATGCCTGCCGATGCGGTTTTACGCTTACCACGCGAAAGCGCACCTCTGAGCAGCATGGAGTTTTGGATAGAGCTAAGCACTGCAAAGCCAACCCCTATGGCAAAACCTAAAGCAACATACGGCTTATCTACCGGCAGGATCACCCATATGATGAACTGACCCACTGCCAGATATATCATTTCGAAAAATACCAATACAGGAACAACTTCATCTATAGATGCCAGTTTATCCCTGATAGCTCTTAAAATACTCATGGATAAAGACCCGTACCGGAATATCCGGTACATCCCCGTTTTTTTACATATCCACAAGTATATACCATATGCCGATTGTGTCAAGAGGAAGGACGATATGCTTCATTATATTATCATCATCAGCTGTGACATGCGTACATACTGTCATACACCTCGTTCTGCCATGATGATCTTTATCTCTTCTTCATTTATACCGACCATGGCCTCACCCAGGTTTTCGGATAATTCTGCCAGCACCTTGGGCTTATCATAGTTTTCCACAGCCTTTACTATAGCGGCCGCTCTCTTTGCAGGATCACCTGACTTAAAAATACCTGATCCGACAAACACGCCTTCCGCACCTAACTGTCTCATCAGAGCAGCATCTGCAGGAGTAGCCACACCCCCGGCTGAAAAGTTAGGTACGGGAAGCTTGCCGTTATCGTGTACGTACCTTATAAGTTCTACAGGTACCTGAAGTTCTTTTGCATCTACATAAAGCTCATCCTCTCTGTGAGATCTGATCTCTGCTATCTGTGAGTTGATCTCTCTGAGATGCCTTACTGCCTGTACCACATCACCTGTTCCGGCTTCTCCTTTTGTCCTTATCATGGAAGCTCCCTCTGCGATCCTCCTGAGTGCTTCACCCAGATTTCTCGCACCGCATACAAAAGGAGCGAAGAACTTGCTCTTTTCTATATGATAAACATCATCGGCCGGCGTAAGAACCTCGCTTTCGTCTATATAGTCTACCCCTATGGCTTCAAGGATCTGTGCCTCGACAAAATGACCGATCCTGCATTTTGCCATAACGGGTATGGAAACCGTTTCCTGGATCTCTTTGATCATAGCAGGATCGCTCATACGGGAAACTCCCCCTGCCGCACGTATGTCTGCAGGAACCCTCTCCAGGGCCATAACTGCTCCTGCACCGGCCTCCTCGGCGATCTTCGCCTGTTCCGGATCCGTAACATCCATGATAACCCTTCCCTTAAGACTCTCTGCAAGCTTCTTGTCAAACATTTTCTTTTTAGTCATGTTATTCCTCCGATAATCTGTAAATGCTGTCATCATCTTTTTATAACGCATTTTGTTGTGTCTGAAAATTAAAAACATAAAAATGATAATATATCATAGAAATTATTGCAATGGCCAGATTTCGTTTTTTTTATTATTTTACTTCTTTTGACACCGTGTATACCGTTTGGATAAGATCGTATCACCGCTTATAATACTGTTAAACTCTGATTTCCTACATAATTTTTTTTATAAAAAATGCTCATTTGTTAAAAAAAACACTTGCAAATTTATAAAAAAAATATTAAAATTGACTTATGAAAAAATTAACAATTTATAAAAAGGAGGTATCATCATGTCTAACAAATACTCACCCTCTATCGGCGGTCTTGTTCTTGTTTTTATAGCACTGCTTATAGAGCTTTTTACGATTTTCTGTGAGTCATTCACATCCGTCGTTCCTGTATTCGGGTCTGTTGTGGGATGGATCGGCGTAGGTGCTATAGTTCTCGCCATCATCGGACTTTCACAGCTTTCAGCTGTTAACAGGGATTTTGCAAAATCAAGACTCTTCTGGATACTTGATATCATTGTTTCTGCTGCTCTTGTTATAATCACTACTGCAGCAGTTGGAGCACGCAATGGTATTCTCATAGGTATCATCATGATCATCAGTGTCGTTGCACTCCTGATCATAGACCTTTTAAAGATAAAGTGTCTTATGAACGGCTGCGCAGATGTTGCGAAGGCAAACGGCGACAGGGCATATGCGCACAAATGTGTAAATGCTTGGAAAAACTATCTTATCTCCAGGATCATAGTAGCTGCAGCAGGGATAATAATGTATATCATCATGCTGGCAACAGGAGCAGGAGCTATTGCTTCTCTTGTTGAATCAGGAAAGGAGATCACAGAAGCAGAAGCCCAGGCTATTGGGACCGAGCTGGCTAAAAGTGTGGCAGCTTCCATCATTCCTCTTTTGATAATACTTTTTATCACGCTTGCAGCTGCAATTTACTGTATAGTTGCAACTATCATGGTTCTTACAAAGACGATCGGTACTTATGCGCGCTTTAAAGATGGTAACATCACCTCATTTAACGGAAGCACTAAGGAGCTTATCGATGATATGAAAGACGATCACAAGGATCTCTTTGGGGATGCAAAAGACAGTTTCTCAAATATGGGAGATAACTTTAAAGACGGTATCTCCGATATTAAGGACGACGTAAGCAGCGTAAAGAACGGCGGCAAAGTTAAAGATGATGTTGTTGATGCAGCTGAAGACGCTGCAGATGACGCAGGTAAGGGCTCCGGCGGTATCGGCGGAAAGCTTTCAGGTCTCGGAGGAAAGCTTAAAGACGGCGCAGGTAAGGTCGGCGGATCTGTTGCCGGTGGTGCTGCTGCCGTAGGCGGAGCTGTAAAGGATGGCGCTGCCAAAGCAGGTGAGACTGTTAAAGACGGTGCT
>CACZTF010000236.1 GCA_902784025.1 uncultured Lachnospiraceae bacterium | reverse complement strand
TATAGGAATCAATTCAAGATATCTGAAGGATGCCCTGAGCGTTATTGAGGATGAAGAGATAAACATCAACTTCAAGGACAGCGTGAGTCCTGCCATCATAAAACCTCTAAAGGGAGATAAGTATACATATCTGATTCTGCCTATCAGAATGAATTAAAAATTATTATAATTTTAATATCAGAGGTATTTAGATTATTAAGGTGTGAAAAAAAAATGAAAGTGAAGATATTAAAAATCTTGGTTATGGCTATGTTCATAATAGGATTGTTTTCTGTTTTCTCTTTTGCAGCATCAGATATTACATCACCGGAAGTAACCCGGTTTTATACAGATAAAACAAAATATGAAAAAGGAGAAACTGTTAAGATTACTGTTGATATAGTAGAAGAAGAAACAGGTGTATCTGATATTACTTTTGTTTTTTTCCGTAAATTATCATCCGGTATGTCAACATCTTTATCTTTTAATGAAAATTTTGATAATCCTTTGTACACAGGAAGATATACATTTAATTTAAAGAATGATAAAGATATAGATTTACCTCTGGAAGAGGGAAGATATGAGCTCGGTGATATTTTTATAAATGACTGCAACGGAAACAGTACTGTATATTCGGTTTCTAATATGGAAAAAGATCAGGACGGTAATAGTTATATATTCGGTCCTGATTTTAATAAGCACTGTTATATTCCAAAAGGAGTAATGTTCACTGTTGGTGAAACGGTCGAAGAAAGTATATATCTTAAATCAATAAGTATTGATAGCAATACTGCTGTAACAGGATCGACGCTGCCTGTGACATTAAGTTTAGATGGCGGAAAGACAGGTAAAAACTATGAGGTGAAGCTTTATTTTGTTTGCAATGGCACAGGATATACAACAAATTTAATTAAATTTGCATATAGAAATTCAGTTTCATGTAATGTAAATGTCCCGGAAGACCAAAGCATAGGAAAATATGATCTTACTGCTGTCTATATAAGGTCTGAAGGAATCGAACAATATAAAACTTATTCATATGATAGTTCAAACGGCACTTTAACAAATTACGATAATGATCAGTGTACTATCAATGGAAACAGATATTTCATAATGAAGTCAAAAAAAGGCTATACTGATCTTCCGGTTGTAAGATCGGTCAAACTTTTAAAATCTTCAGTAGTGAAACCTGGAATAATAAGAGGTGAGATTGAGTTTGATGTTTCCTCTTCACGAATAAAAAATTGTACACTCACATTCTCCACTAAGTCCGGAAAAAGAGGGTTTGGAGCTTCTTATAAAGGAAATGGAATTTTTGAGGGCGTGATTTCTTCAACGCAGCAAGAAGGAGAATATTATTTAACAACGATAGAAATAGAGGATGATGACTATAATGTCAGACGGTATGAAGCTCCATTTTTCAGTGAAATCGGTTATGAAATAAATAATTCGGAAGGGAATCAGCTGTTTACATATTATGATATGTATGGAGAATATAAAGAATGTTATATAGCTTTTCAGGGTAAGAATACTTCTGTCACTGTAGAGGGAGATTTTGACATCGCATTTGACAGCAGCCTGAATGACCCTAATCTTATAACTAAGATAAATACTCTTACAGAGGGCGAAACAGGCAGGATCAATATCAGTGGCGATGGAAAAGCCTATTCTGATATATTCAAAGCCATAAAAGGAAAAAATGTTAACTTGCTGTTTTTCTGCAGCCATAATGGCAAAGGAAATTACGAGTGGATATTCAATGGACTTGACATTAATGATCCTAAAGAGGTCAAACTGAATGTTACTTTCGAAAAGGTGAAAGGAAAAGATTATACTGCGGACGGAAATGCTCTCATAATGACGTTTGCGAACAACGGAATTTTGCCCGGACGTGCCAATTTCCGCATCAAATCTGATGTGACTTACAGCATGTATAATCTTCACAAAGGTATCTATCTTTATTATTTCAACTATGGGACGGGTAATCTTGATATTGAAAAAAATTCAGGGATCGAAGTATATCTTGATGGAAGTGATAAATGGTGCAGTTTCTTTATCACACACAACTCCAAATTTCTTGCTGCAGGATCCAGGCTAAAGAATACAGGCATACCTCTGGCTGTCGGCAAGAAGTTCAAAAGCAGCAAGTACAAATGTTACTTCAAGGTAATGAAAAACAGGACCGTTGCTGTTTCCGTAGTCACAAATAAAAAGATCAAACAGGTCGTCATTCCGTCCTCAGTGAAATATAGAGGAGTGAAATATAATGTCGTAAAGATCAACAGCAGCGCGTTCTCGAAATGCAATAACCTTAGAAAAGCAATGATAGGGAAGAATGTTAAAAAAATAGGGAGCAAGGCTTTCTATAACTGCCCTAAACTGAGTAAGATAACGATCAAAAGTGTGAAGCTCAAATCTTCTTATGTAGGAAAAAATGCTTTCGGAAAGATTAATAAAAAAGCACAGATAAAAGTGCCTCGCAAAGTCCTTAAAAAGTACAAAAAATTCCTGAGAAAGAAAGGACTAAATGGTAAGGATCAGAAAGTGTCTTAATAATGCCTATGACTCCGTATTCGTTGCATTCTCATATTGTTTTGTCTATTGTCGGCTTTTACATTTTATAAGGATGCGGTCAATTATTAACGTACTGTAAAAAAAGTCTACAAAAGTGAAATTAATTTAAATGTGCTGGTGCATAATCAAATGTGCCGGCACCTTTTTCTATAATTTTGTCCCTTTCTTATATGTTATAATTCGATAGTAATGATGAAATTTTCAAAGAGCTGTTTACAGAAGGGAAATATTTTAATGAAAAAGAGAATTATTTCTTTGCTTATGGCGGGAGCCTTGATTTTTACGATCACGCCTGCGACCGTCAATGCGGAAGCTTCCGCTGGTACAGATGCAGGTTCCGGAGATGCTCTCACAGAAATATCTGCTCAGCTGCAGGAT
>CACZTF010000235.1 GCA_902784025.1 uncultured Lachnospiraceae bacterium | reverse complement strand
GATTCTCCAAGCATAAATTTAGAAACATCTAAAAGTAAAAGTATGGGCTTATGAGGTGCAAAGCAATCTTCAAAGAAATCAATAGGAACACAATTATTATTATCAATCGTGGCATCCTGTTTGTCTGTTTCTTTATATCCGGCAATATCCGTGAATGACTTTTCATCAGTTTTGCATTCTTTTTCCAGATAATAATTCAGCCCCGTACCAAAAAAGCCGCCGAAAAGATCTCTTACAAAATCCCATGAATCCGGTCTGCACGGAAAATGACCTTCTGACGTTTTTTCAAAACTATTACTTAATGAGATATGCAAGAACCAATGATTACCTATATCAGGACTTGAATTTGTATAATCTTTTCCCCATTCAAGCACCCCATACGTATTGAATAGTTTTTCCAAAAAATCATTCCATTCTTCTTCATCAAGATCAGAAAAAGGAAATTTTCCATATGACTGCAAAAAACATACTTTTGCACCTGTATCACTTTTCTCAAGTTTCACAGTAGTTCTTCCAACTGAAAAAGAAACTGATACTACTTCATCAAAAAAAGTATTTTCACTTTGTTTATTCTTATCCATATCTGATGCTCCTGTAGCATACCCGTCAAACCATTATTAATTAGATTAATGGTTAGTCTGTATCGATTTCGCTAACAACAAACTTTTCGTTTTTTTATATTTTTAATTTTCAATTAACAAATAACCCTTTTCTGTTTTTGTAATAAAAAATATTTATGATCAAAAATATCGCACCCGGCACGGCAGAACCAGCCAATCCCACACTGAAAAGATTAGGATCTTCCACCTGCATATATTCTTTGATTAAAGTGTACTGAATAATAGAAAAGATCAATCCTGCAGCCAATGAAACTCCATATAGAATCCACAACATCACGGGCGCCTTCTTTTTTAATCCTGCAAGTCTGAATCTCGTAACAATAGCAAACGCAGCCAAGCCTATAAGTATAGAACCGTATATTACATCAACTGTCTTCAGCCCTGTTATGATCCTATACATTTTTTCTACCTGTTCTATAGATTCAAATCCCTGAGTCAGATAGGCTCTTCCCGTAATATAATTTGTGCCAAACACCGCATTTAAAACCGCCCCCGCCCATAAAGCGAAATAGATCAGGAACTTGTGCCATCCCATTTTGTAACCTTTATACTTATCAGCCTTGCCTGTATTACAGGCATTATAACCATTATTAAAATGATTACCGTTATTGTAGTTACCCGTACTGCTATTGGCAGCAGCATTATTTCCAGTGTTTGTTGTTTTTTGACTGCCAGAGCTGTTCCGAAGAATTTCATTCCTTCTTAAATTGTACTCGGCTTCTGTTATCTCTCTTCTCCTGTATGCTTCATACAGATCATTTATCTGCCCTCTGATCTCTTCCTCTGATGCCATATGGACCTCCCTGTTTTTACTGCTTTCCAGCTACCTTCTCGCCCTCGTATTCCCAGGTGTCTCCTTTTACAGTGACAACAATTTCATTACCGTTGTTAACCATCAATGTCAGCTTGTCACCGCTAACCTTGTAAGTTCCGGAACTCATGGCATTATCTGACCACGTACCGTTGCTGTCTAAACGATAAATATAACCGCTTTTATGATACCATGTTCCCGCAACCTTACTGTTACCGCAAGCCATAAGGGATACTGCCGCTATTGCAACCGCACCAAAAGCTCCCACTTTTGCTAATAAACCTTTCTTATTCATGATCAATCTCCTTTTAAAACTCTAAAATACATATTTATTCATATGCATATACAATATAATCAACATCATCGTTTAAATAACCTAAAAACAAATACATGTAAGAGTCACTGTCATAAAAAGAATAAACAACATAATTATCATCATAGTATTCTGATGTTCCATATGCCTTTTTAATATCATCTGTCGTACTACCTATTTTTATTTTACCTGGTAACTCAAAGATGTTTTTGCCGGCATTTTTTTTATCACTTCCGTAATAACTAACTTTTATTTCCTTAACCAATCCATTTTTATCCGATTTAGCATCAACATTATAAACAGTATAGTCAAACCCATCTAACTGTTTAGTAAAAGTATACATGTCATACTCAGAGGTTAATTGGTCTGATTCAACAGTAAAATCTTCTTTTTGTAAATTGTTTCTAATATCAGATATATTACATGGAAGCTTATATTTTTGCCCATATAGCATAAATTCCATTGATTTCCAATCAGCACTTAAGCTATAACTTTCAGAAACCGATTCTGTTTCTTTTGTACTATTTGAGGAATCAGAGGTATCGCTTAAAGAAACTGAACTTGTATCTCCAGTTCTCACCGGCAATACTCCTGTGGCAAAAAGGGTTATAAGCGCAGCTGCCGTAGCTGCCGCTGCCAGCACCACAGGTATGATCACCTTTTTCTTACTCTTTTTTCCGCTCTTGTTTACGTTATTTTTATTACCACCACCTTTATCGCTGCTTTGCCCGGTTATGTCGTTATTTATATAAAGCTCAATTCCTTCTGCATTTCCTTCGTCAAAAAAGAAATATTTAACATTGTTCCCGTCCTCAGTTATAGACGATAAAGACTTATCCGCAAAAGCTGTAAGTTTATTTTGCTTCTTTT
>CACZTF010000234.1 GCA_902784025.1 uncultured Lachnospiraceae bacterium | reverse complement strand
TACCTGTAACCTTTTTATATTCCTCCATCAGGATATCCCGTACCGGAGATTCCGGTGTATAACTCCATGGACTATATACTCCTGATACATTTACCTTAAAATTGCCAGCTGTAAATCTTTTGATCTTTTCAACCTGTTCATTCCTTTTTTCTGTTATAAGAGAACGTACCGAAAGAATTATACTGCATTTTGATGGAGAAATATTTACAATACCTATGTTTTCACTTGTTTCAACAACATCCGAAAGCTGTTCAGACATTGTTATAACCCCGTCATCCAGGGCACTCAAAAGATCTGTTATCATAACTGAATCTTTTCTGGGGATAAACTCACTTTTTTCAATTCCGTCTTTAATTTCAAAATAATACTTTACATTCGGGTCAGTTTTTTTATAAGGTTTGAGCGTGTCTTCCATTATTCTGCAAAAAAAGGACTCTGCATCTTGCAGATCAGTGTTTTTATCAGCAAAAATCTTAACATTAGTAAAGGGCGCTATTGCATTTTCTTTTTCACCGCCCGTAATTGATACGATAGTCATATCATCATATTTTTGTATAAACTTTTGTAAAACGATCCCCATTACTTTATTGGAATTGGCCCTGCGTTTATCGATCTCCATGCCGGAATGACCACCTGACAGACCGGATATCCCCATTTCAATGATTAGTCCCGCTCCCTTATCCGCACTGATATCTCTGTTTATTTCACAGGTAGCACCCCCTGCACAACCGGCAAAAAAAATCCCGTCATCTTCAGAATCAATATTTAAAAAAGTTCTTCCGGTCAAAAGTGAAGCATCAAAATAACCTGCTCCTATAAGCCCGATCTCTTCATCTGCAGTAAAAAGCGCTTCTATGGGCGGGTGTTTGATATCATTACTGTCCAAAACAGCTAATGCATAACATACTGCAACACCATCGTCCGCTCCCAGTGATGTTCTGTCCGCATAGACATGATCGCCTTCTATACAGAGTTCTATCCCTTCATTCAAAAAATCTTTATCCTTTCCGGGCCCGGCTACAGTCACCATATCAGTATGACCCTGTATGATAACAGCATCTTTTGATGTCCCTCCGCCTTGAGCATCTTTTTTTATCAAAATATTGTTATGATCGTCTCTTATACAATAAAGATCTCTTTCCTTTGCAAATCTTTCAAGATAATCACTAATTTTATCTGAATTACCTGATCCTCTGGGGATAGATGATATTTCCTCAAAGAATCCAAAGAACTCTCCCGGTTCAATATTCTGTAATTTTTTCATTTATAACCTCTCATAAAAAAACTGTCACCTTTAAAATGGTGACAGTTTAAATAAACAATTAAAAAAATTATAATGCATTAACAGCCTTTGTAAGTCTGGAAATCTTTCTTGCAGCCGTATTTTTATGAAAGATTCCTTTATTACAAGCCTTCTGTATAGAACTGGTAGCAGCAACAAGCGCCGCACCGGCTGTTGTCTTATCCTTAGCTTCAACAGCTGCATCTACCTTTTTTACAGCCGTCTTTACAGCACTCTTTACTGATTTATTTCGTTCAGCTCGTGCAGCACTTGTACGGACTCTTTTTTTTGCAGACTTTATGTTTGCCATTGTTCTTCCTCCTTATATTTTGATTGTCTATTTATTCGGACGGACTCCTTCCTATAAGTAATGACTCTTAAGGAAAAAATAAACATACCTGAGTATTTTAAATGTTTTTAGTGTTTATGTCAATTATTATTTTATCCTCCATCAGTAAGCAGGTTACCATTTTTCATCTCGACCTTTGGTGATCCTTTTTGATTAACAAAATCACCATCTATGATAACTCTGCCTATATTCCTGTCTCTGGGGATCTCATACATAAGGTCTGTCATGAGACTCTCCATAATGGCTCTTATGGCCCTTGCTCCGGTTTTTTTCTCAAGTGCTTTTTGAGCGATTGCCTCATACGCATCCTGTGTGAACTCAAGGTCTACGCCATCCAAATAGAATAATTTCTGGTACTGTCTTGAAATTGAATTCTTAGGATCTCTTATTATCTTCACCAGCATATCCCGGTCTAAAGCATGTAGAGACATTACAACGGGAAGACGTCCTATAAACTCCGGTATCATACCGTAATTTCTAAGATCCTCATTAGTAGTATTCAGCAAAATATCATCATCACCATCATAAGCATCTTTCAGCGATGAATTAAAACCTATGGCTGCACTTTTCGTCAATCTTTTTTTAATGACTTCATCAAGCCCTGAAAATGCACCTCCGCAGATGAAGAGTATATTACTGGTATCAACCGTAGCCTGTGGTACAAGACCCATGCGCGCTCCTGCGCCGCTGCCCATGGGAACCTCTATCTTACTGCCTTCCAGCAGTTTAAGCATTGCCTGCTGAACAGACTCTCCTCTTATATCACGTGCTCTTTCATCAGCTTTTCTTGCGATCTTATCTATCTCATCTACAAAGACTATTCCGCATTCCGTTTTAAATACATCGTTGTTTGCCGCTGTAAGAAGCTTGGAGACAACACTTTCCACATCGTCACCAATGTATCCTGCTTCTGTCAACGTAGTAGCATCGGCTATTGCAAGGGGTACTTTAAAAAGCTTCGCAAGCGTTTTTACAAGATAGGTCTTACCGCTTCCCGTCGGTCCCAGCATTAGGATATTAGACTTTTCAAGCTCTACATCCGAAAAAGGATCTTTAGACGTTTCCGCTACTTTCTCTCTCGCATCCGCCTCCGTGAGTTTCTTATCTTTATTCATTAACTCCTCAACAGCTTTATCCTCTTTGTATTTTGAAGACAATCTTTTATAATGATTATAAACTGCAACAGATATTACCCGTTTTGCCTTGTCCTGACCTATCACATAATCGTCAAGCATGGCTTTTATCTCATGAGGCATGGGAATAGATTTAAAATCCTT